>NZ_JBEZKJ010000027.1:0-7092 GCF_040651675.1 Streptomyces sp. NPDC048415
AGGACGAGCGCGAAGCGCGACAAGGGGGGTCTGGGGGCGCAGCCCCCAGGGACGGGAAGGGTAGGGGCGGCGGGGGCGAAAACCCGTTGTGGCGCCACCGCCGCGGATCCTCACGTACGCGACACGTTCCGCTCGTACACCAGTCGCAGCCCGATCAGCGTCAGCCACGGCTCATGCTCGTCGATGACGGAGGACTCCCCCAGAACCATCGGCGCCAAGCCGCCCGTGGCGATGACGGTCACGTCGTCGGGATCGTCGGCGAGTTCCCGCGCCATCCGGTTCACGACCCCGTCGACCTGCCCCGCGAACCCGTAGATGATGCCGGACTGCATCGCCTCGACGGTGTTCTTGCCGATCACCGCCCGCGGCCGGGCCACCTCGATCTTCCGCAGCTGCGCCCCCTTGACGCCGAGCGCGTCGACGGAGATCTCGATACCGGGAGCGATGACACCGCCGATGTACTCGCCCCGCGCGCTGACCGCGTCGAACGTCGTCGCCGTACCGAAGTCGACGACGATGGCGGGCCCCCCGTAGAGCTCGACCGCCGCCACGGAGTTGATGATGCGGTCCGCGCCGACCTCCTTGGGGTTGTCCGTGAGGATCGGCACGCCCGTCTTGACGCCGGGCTCGACGAGGACGGCGGGCACGTCGCCGTAGTAGCGCCGGGTCACCTCGCGCAGTTCGTGCAGCACGGACGGGACGGTGGCACAGATCGCGATGCCGTCGATGCCGTCGCCGAGCTCCTCGCCGAGCAGCGGGTGCATGCCCATGAGGCCCTGGAGGAGTACGGCGAGCTCGTCGGCCGTGCGGCGGGAGTCGGTGGAGATGCGCCAGTGCTCCACGATCTCCTCGCCGTCGAAGAGGCCGAGGACGGTGTGGGTGTTGCCCACGTCGATGGTCAGCAGCATGTCCCGGTTACTCCGCCGCTCGCAGGTCGAGGCCGATGTCCAGGATCGGGGACGAGTGGGTCAGCGCGCCCACCGCCAGGAAGTCGACGCCCGTCTTCGCATAGGTCTCGGCGTCGGCGAGGGTGAGCCGCCCCGAGGCCTCCAGCAGGGCCCGGCCGCCGACGAGGGCCACCGCCTCCTCGCACTCCAGGGGCGTGAAGTTGTCCAGAAGGATCAGGTCGGCGCCCGCGTCCACGACCTCGCGCAGCTGATGCAGCGTGTCCACCTCGACCTCGATCGGGACCTCCGGGAAGGCCTCCCGTACGGCCTCGAAGGCCTGCGCCACACCGCCCGCGGCGACCACGTGGTTGTCCTTGACCAGCGCGGCGTCCGAGAGCGACATGCGGTGGTTGACGCCGCCGCCGCAGCGCACCGCGAACTTCTCCAGGGAGCGCAGACCCGGCGTCGTCTTGCGGGTGTCCCGCACGCGCGTGTTCGTGCCCTCCAGGGCGTCCGCCCACGCGCGCGTCGCGGTCGCGATGCCGGAGAGACGGCACACCAGGTTCAGCGCACTGCGTTCGGCCGTCAGCAGGTCGCGGGTGCGGGTCGTGACGCTCAGGAGCCTCTGTCCGGCCTCCACCCGGTCGCCGTCGTCGACGTGCCGCTCGACCTCGAACTCGTCGGTGCAGACCACGGAGATGACCGCCTCGGCCACCCGCAGGCCCGCGACGACGCCCGCGTCCCTGGCGGTGAAGTCGGCGGTGGAGACGGCGTCCTCGGGGATGGTCGCGACGGTCGTCACGTCCACGCCGTGGTCGAGGTCCTCCTGGATGGCCACGTTCGCGATGTCCTCGACCTCGAGGGGATCGAGACCGGCGTCGGCCAGGAGCTGGGCGAGCGCGGGGTCGAGGCCGCACTCCATGTACGAATCGTCCAGGTCGGCGCCGCAGCCGCAGCCGTCGCCGCAGCCGCCGCTCTGGGCGAGGGGAAGGTCGGGGGTGCTCACGTCGGTCACTGCTCCTGGGGACGGGACTGGGGCGCCCGGTGGGGCTGCCGGGTCGGGGGGAAGTCTGCTGTGTCGGTGGTGTGTACGGCGAGCGTCCGGTCGGGATTCAGCCGTACGACGATGTGGCGGCGCCAGTCCGAGTCGTCCCGGTCGGCGTGGTCCTCGCGCCAGTGGCAGCCTCGGGTCTCCTCCCGCAGAAGGGCGGCGGCGACCAGGACGCGGGCCACGCACAGGAGGTTGGTGGCCTCCCAGGTGTCGACGCCGGGCTCGGAGGTCTTGCCGTTCTCGTCGAGGGCGTCGCGGGCGTCGGTGTGCAGCCGCTGGAGCTGGTCGGCGGCCATCGCGAGGGAGTCGGCGGAGCGCAGCACACCGGCGCCGTCAGTCATGATCCGCTGGATGGCGAACCGTGCCTCGGGGGCGAGCAGCGGGTGCGCGGGCTTCTCGGGGTGCGGGACCGGTACGGGAACGCGCGCGTGGAGGCCGTCTTCCGACCGGCTCTCGGCGATGTCGGCGGCGATGCGCTCGGCGTAGACCAGGCCCTCCAGGAGGGAGTTGGAGGCCAGCCGGTTGGCGCCGTGTACGCCCGTGCAGGCGACCTCGCCGCACGCGTACAGGCCCGGCACCGTGGTGCGGCCCCGCGCGTCGGTGCGGACTCCTCCGGAGGCGTAGTGGGCGGCCGGGGCGACCGGGACGGGCCCGGTCACCGGGTCGATGCCGTGGGCACGGCAGGCGGCGAGGATCGTCGGGAAGCGGTGCTCCCACATGTCGGCGCCGAAGTGCCGGGCGTCGAGGAACATGTGCTCGGCGTCCTGCTCCTGCATGCGGCGCATGATGCCCTTGGCGACGATGTCCCGGGGGGCCAGTTCGGCCAGTTCGTGCTGGCCCACCATGAAGCGCACGCCGTCCGCGTCGACCAGATGGGCGCCCTCGCCGCGTACCGCCTCGGACACCAGCGGCTGCTGGCCCTCCGCGTCCGGGCCGAGAAAGAGCACCGTCGGGTGGAATTGCACGAATTCGAGGTCGGAGATCTCGGCGCCCGCACGCAGGGCCAGCGCGACCCCGTCACCGGTCGACACGGACGGGTTGGTGGTCGCCGAGAAGACCTGGCCCATGCCGCCGGTGGCGAGGACCACGGCGGGGGCGTACACGGCTCCCACACCGTCGTGCTGGCCCTCTCCCATCACGTGGAGGGTGACACCCGCGGTGCGGCCGTCGGTGTCCGTGAGGAGGTCCAGGACGAGCGCGTTCTCGACCGTGCGCAGGCCACGCGCGCGTACCGCCTCGACCAGGGCGCGGGAGATCTCGGCCCCGGTCGCGTCGCCGCCGGCGTGCGCGATGCGGCGGCGGTGGTGGCCGCCCTCGCGGGTGAGTTCCAGCTCGCCTTCGGTGGACTCGTCGAAGTGCGCGCCGGTCGCGATGAGGCGGCGTACGGCGTCGGGGCCCTCGGTGACGAGGATGCGTACGGCCTCCTCGTCGCACAGGCCGGCGCCCGCCACGAGGGTGTCGTCGAGGTGCTGCTCGGGGGTGTCGCCGTCGCCGAGGGCCGCGGCGATGCCGCCCTGCGCCCACCGGGTGGATCCGTCGTCGAGGCGGGCCTTGGTGACGACGACGGTCCTCAGGCCCGCTGCCTCGCAGCGCAGGGCCGCGGTGAGGCCCGCCACCCCGGAGCCGACGACCACGACGTCCGCGGTGAGGGCCCAGCCGGGGGCGGGCGCGTGCAGCCGTATGCCGGTACCAGTACCAGGACCTGTGCCATTGCCGGTCACGAGGCGGCTCCGAAGGTGAGGGGGATGTTGTCGATCAGCCGGGTCGTCCCGACCCGGGCGGCGACGGCGAGGACCGCCTCGCCGGTGAAGTCGTCGCCGACCTCCGTGAAATCGGCGGGGTCGACCAGGGCCAGGTAGTCCAGGGCCAGCGGCGGCTGTGTGCGGGCCGCCTCGTCGAGGACCAGCCGGGCGGCGGCGCGGACTCCCACGGGGCCGCCGGGGGCGGCCTTGGCGACTGCGTGCGCGTCGGCCGCGGCGCGGGATTCGCCTATGGCGCTGAGGGCCTCGGCACGCGCGCGCGTGGCGGGCACTTCGCGGGCACGCGCGCGCAGTGCCTCCTGGGCGGCATGCCGGTCGCGGCCCGCGAACAGCGCCTGTGAGAGGGCGAGCGCGGTGCGCCGCTCCTCGGGCGAGAGGTAGCGGTTGCGGCTGGAGAGGGCGAGCCCGTCCTCCTCGCGCACGGTGGGTACGCCGACGATCTCCACGCCGAAGTTCAAGTCGCGCGCCATGCGCCGGATCAGGGCGAGCTGCTGGGCGTCCTTCTGCCCGTACAGCGCCACGTCGGGCCGGGTGAGGTGCAGCAGTTTGGCGACGACCGTGAGCATGCCGTCGAAGTGCCCGGGGCGTACGGCTCCCTCCAGGCGCTCGCCCATGGGGCCCGCGCTGACGCGGACCTGGGGCTCGCCTCCGGGGTAGACCTCGTCCACGGAGGGGGCGAACAGTGCGTCCGCGCCCGCCTCTTCGGCGATCTTCAGGTCGGCCTCGAGGGTGCGCGGGTAGCGGTCCAGGTCCTCGCCCTTGCCGAACTGGAGCGGGTTCACGAAGACGGTGACGACCACTTCGCCCCGCTCCCCGGCGATCTCGCGGGCGGTGCGGACCAGCGTGGCGTGGCCCTCGTGGAGGGCGCCCATGGTCATCACGACGGCGCGGCGGCCTTCACGCGTGCGTGCGCGCAGTTCCTCGGCGGTACGCAGCAGGGCGGTGGTCATCGGGCGTCTCCCTCGGTCCCGTCGGTCCCGTTGGCGAGTACCCCCAGCAGGTCCTCGGCGAGTTCCGGCTTGAGCATGCCGTGGGCGAGGGCGCGGTCGGCGGTCGCGCGAGCCATCGCCAGATAGCCGGCGACGGTCTGCGGGGCGTGCTTGCGCAACTCGGCGACGTGCGCGGCGACCGTGCCCGCGTCCCCGCGCGCGACGGGGCCGGTGAGGGCCGCGTCGCCCGACCTGAGGGCATTGTCCAGGGCGGCGCCGAGCAGCGGGCCCAGCATCCGGTCGGGGGCCTCCACGCCGGCGGCGCGCAGCAGCTCCATGGACTCGGCGACCAAGGTCACCAGGTGGTTGGCACCCAGCGCGAGGGCCGCGTGGTAGAGCGGCCGGGATTCCTCGGCGATCCACTCGGGCTCGCCGCCCATCTCGATCACCAGGGCCTCGGCGGCCAGCCGCAGCTCCTCGGGCGCGGTGACCCCGAAGGAGCAGCCAACGAGGCGCTGTACGTCGACGGGGGTACCGGTGAACGTCATCGCGGGATGCAGTGCGAGCGGCAGCGCGCCCGCCCTGAGCGCCGGGTCGAGCACCCGCGCGCCGTACCGCCCGGAGGTGTGCACGAGCAGCTGCCCAGGCCGTACGGCCCCCGTCTCGGCGAGCCCCTCGACGAGGCCCGGCAGGGCGTCGTCCGGGACGGTCAGCAACACCAGCTCCGCGCGCTCCATGACCTGCGCCGGGGACACCAGCGGCACGTCGGGCAGTAGCTGCGCGGCCCGTCGCTTGGAGGCGTCGGAGACCCCGGAGACGGCGACCGGGCGGTGCCCGGCGAGCTGGAGGGCCGCGGCGAGCGCGGGGCCGACACGGCCGGCGCCGACAACGCCGACGGTGAGCCGCGCGGGGCGGTCCTTGGGGTCTGGCTGTGGGGATGTACTCACTCGACGGCGGCCTTCCGTTCCAGTCCGCTCGGGGTACCGGACGATTTCTCGTCATGTTAACGCGATCGGTTCGAGGACCGTTCGGTTGTCCACAGGCTGTGGGTTTTCCGCAGGTCGTGGAGGTGCGGAAATCGGGGTGACCGGGCGGGCGGGCCCGCGACATCATCCAGGCATGAGCGATACGGCGGCGGAGACCGAGAAAGACCCCGCGGAGCGGCCCGCGGACGAGACGGCCCAACAAGCCCTCGAGGAGACGGCGAAGCTGTCTCCGGAGCAGCGCTTCGAGCGGCGCGCTGTCGCCTGGAAGGCGGCGGAGCGGGTGCTGTGGCGGCCCAGCTACCAGCAGACGCTCCGCGAGCGCATGGCCTGGCTGAACGACGGCGCCGAGGGCGTCTACAACCTCGACCACCGCGTCGACATGTACGGCGACGGGCTCGTCGAATCCCTGGAGGAGCGGGTCGCGGGCCTGCTCGGCAAGGAGGCCGCCGCCTTCTTCCCCACCGGCACGATGGCCCAGCAGGTCGCCCTGCGCTGCTGGGCGGGCCGCACCGGCGACCACACCGTCGCCATGCACGCGCTCAGCCATCCGGAAGTCCATGAGCGGAACGCGTTCAGCCAGGTCAGCGGCTTGCGTCCGGTCCGGGTGACGGACGCGCCACGACTGCCGACCGCCGAGGAGATACGGGACTTCGATGAGCCTTTCGGGACGCTGATGCTGGAACTGCCGCTCAGGGACGCCGGTTTCCTCCTGCCCTCCTGGGAGGAGCTTTCCGACGTCGTGGAGGCCGCCCGGGAACGCGACGCGGTCGTCCACTTCGACGGGGCCCGGCTGTGGGAGTGCACCCGGCACTTCGGCCGCCCCCTGGACGAGATCGCGGGCCTCGCGGACAGCGTCTATGTGTCGTTCTACAAGTCGCTCGAGGGCTTCGGCGGCGCGGCGATCGCGGGCCCGAAGACGCTGATCGACGAGGCGAAGACCTGGCGGCACCGGTACGGCGGCATGATCATCCAGCAGTTCCCGACAGCCCTGGCCGCGCTCATCGGCCTGGCGCGGGAGCTGCCCCGGCTGCCGGAATACGTGGCCCACGCGCGCGTGGTCGCCGCCGCCCTGCGCGAGGGGTTCACGGAGGCCGAAGTGCCGTGGGTGCGCGTCCACCCCGAGGAGCCGCACACCCACCAGTTCCAGATCTGGCTGCCGTACGAGCCGGACGCCCTCGGGGACGCGGGGCTGCGGCAGGTCGAGGAGACGAAGACCGGCCTCTTCGCCCAGCGCTGGTCCCATGGCGGCCCTGGGCTGGCGTTCACCGAGGTCACGGTGGCGGCGCCGGGCCTGGAGTGGACGGCCGACGACGTCAAGGCGGCCGTACGGGACTTCGTGGAGCGACTGCCCGGCTGAGGGACCCTCCGGGCCGTACGGGACTCGTGGAGCGACTGCCCGGCTGAGGGACCCTCCGGGCCGTACGGGACTCGTGGAGCGACTGCCCGGCTGAAGGACCCTCCGGGCCGTACGGGACTCGT
>NZ_JBEZKJ010000027.1:7187-95580 GCF_040651675.1 Streptomyces sp. NPDC048415
TACGTGGAGCGACTGCCCGGCTGAAGGACCCTCCCGGGCCGTACGGGACTTCGTTGGAGCGACTGCCCGGCTGAGGGCGCCTGGCGAGGGTCAGCAGCCGACGTGCGGCCGCCCGTGCAGCCACCGGGCCAGGGCCTCCCGTATCCGCCCATGGGCCGGGCGCCCGGCCACGACCGCCAGGAACTGCCGGTAGCCGCGCATCTCGCGCGCGAGCCGCCAGTCGTGCGTTCCGGGCGCGGGAGGGGCGGCCTCGCCGTGCTGCTGGGCCCGGTAGGTGTCGAGAAGGTACTGCTGGGTGATGCTCATGACGGTGCGCCTTTCGGGACGGGGAGGGGGTCCGAAGGCCTCGCGCGGTCTGCCCCGGTTCTGATCCCAGACTGCGCCCGCCGACGGCGGAAGTCGCCTCGATTGACGGCCGCTGTCAATCGGCGGCGGCGTTGTCAGTGGCGGAGTGCACCATGGGGACATGAGCGTGCACATCGACATCAGCGGGCTGCGACCGGAGCGGATCGCCGTCGTGCCGTCGCCCCTGGCCGAGCTCGGGATGGCGCTGCACGCCCTGGCCGAGCCGGGGCACCACCCCGGCCTGCAGGGCTGGGCGACCGGGGTGACCGCCCGCCTCGACCCCCATCTCGCGGACCGGATGTGCGAGGCCGACTTCCTGTGGCGCACGACGTTCTCGGACCTGTTCCTGCCCTGCGCGGGCATCCCGGGCGGGACCACGCTACCGGGCGCGACGCTCGCCGAGGACCTGGACCTGCTGGACAAGCTGACGGACGAGCAGTTCGTGGACGCCGCGCTGGAGTTCACCTGCGCGCTCCCGTACGGCACGCAGTGCCCGGACGTACTCTGCGACGTGGAGCTGCGCCAACGCGCCCTGGAGCTGGCCGCCGCACGCGGACCGCAGCAACTGCGTTTCAGCCGGCGACTGCTCGACGATCCGCCGCGCATCCGGGCCTGGCTGCGGGAATTCCTGGAGGACTGCGACGAGGCGTTCTTCGCCGACGCCTGGTCCCGGCTGCGCCATCAGCTCGCGGCGGACGCCCGCCACAAGACCGACCTTCTCCGACACAAAGGCGTGGCCGAGGCGCTGGCCTCGGTGTCCCCGGCGGTGGCGCTCGACGAGGCCGCCGGAAGGATCACCATCGACAAGCTGCGCCAAGGCCAGACCGCCATCGGGAACGGTGGTCTCCTGCTCATACCGACGATCCTCGGCTGGCCGCACCTATCGGTGCTGCACCGGCACGGCTGGCATCCGGTGGTCCACTACCCCGTCGGCTCCCCCGAACTCGCGGCACCGCCTTCGGTCGAGCAGCTGACCCTGCGGATGACGGCGCTGTCCCACCCTGTGCGCATGCAGCTCTGCCGGAACCTGGCCCGCAGCATGTACACCACGAGCGAGCTCGTACAGATCCACGGCATGACGGCGCCCGAGATATCCCGGCATCTGGGTGTGCTCAAGAAGGCGGCCCTCATCACCACGCGCCGCCGTGGCCGGTACGTCCTGCACCAGCTGGACGTCGCCGTGGTGGCCCGGCTGGGCAGCGACTTCCTGGAAGCGCTCCTCAGGTAGCCCGTCAGTCGAACCGGATGTGCCGCGCGCTCGTCCACACCCTGCGCAGCCGCCCCCACACCGCCCCGTCGCGGTTCGGCGTGAGCGTCAGGCCCGCCAGTACGGCGATCCGGTCCGCGGTCTTGGCCACCGTCGTGTGGTCGGTCCACAGGTGCTCGGCGAACTCCGGCTCCTTCAGCCGCTCCAGGCAGTGATCGAGCCGGCCCACAGCCCAGCTCTCCCTGCGCAGCGGGGCGTCCTTGCCGGCGACGTACTGAAGGAGGTGACCGAAGCCGCGCTCGCGCAGCCTCTTCAGCACGGTCTCGCGCTCGGCGAGGAGCGCGAAGTGCCGTACGTCATGGCGCAGTTCGCGCAGGCGCCCGACGGTCTCCTCGAAGTAGCCGGGATTCGTGACCGTCATGGGGGCGATGACCACGCCGTCGTGCTTGCTGAGGGCGAGGTCGAGCACCTCGACCACACCCTGCCGCCAGGACGCCAAGTCCTGGAAGTCGCCGCGCAGTTCGGGCGGCAGCATGCGGCGCAGACCGAAACCGGCGTGTTCCGGGTCGCAGACGACGCTGCCGGGCAGCCGTCGCTGGATCTCGTGTGCGGTCTGTGTCTTGCCGCCCCCGAAGGGGCCGTTGATCCACAGGAGCATGCGCAGACCCTAGTGGGCGCGGGTCACGCCCGCGGCACCCGGGGCCGTCAGCCGTGCCCGCCCGCCCGTACCAGCCCCGTCTCGTACGCGAGCACGACCACCTGCACCCGGTCCCGCAGGCCCAGCTTCGTCAGGATGCGCCCCACGTGCGTCTTCACGGTGGCCTCGGACAGAACCAGTCGTGCCGCGATCTCCCCGTTGGACAGTCCCTGCGCCACCAGCACCATGACCTCGCGCTCGCGGTCGGTGAGCCGCTCAAGCTCCTTGTGCTGGGGGTCCTTCCCGGCGTTGGGCAGCATCGGCGCGAAACGGTCGAGCAGGCGCCGGGTGGTGGACGGCGCGACCACGGCGTCACCGCTGTGCACGGAGCGGATGGCGGTGAGCAGCTCGCCGGGGGGCACGTCCTTGAGCATGAAGCCGGACGCGCCCGCCTTCAGGCCGGAGAAGGCGTACTCGTCGAGGTCGAAGGTGGTCAGGATCAGCACCTTCGGCGGGTTGGGGTCGGAACAGATACGGCGGGTCGTCTCCACGCCGTCCAGCTTCGGCATGCGTACGTCCATCAGGACCACGTCGACCGCCGTGGCGCGCAGCACCTGGAGGGCCTCGACGCCGTCGCCCGCCTCGGCCACGACCTCCATGTCCGGCTGGGCGGCGAGCACCATCCGGAAACCGGTGCGCAGCAGCACCTGGTCGTCGACGAGCATCACGCGGATCGCCATCGGGATCCTTTCATGGGGGTACGAATGTGCGAGTAGACGTATGTACAGGTGTCAGTGGGCCGGTTTGAGCGGCAGCAAGGCGCTGATGCGGAAGCCTCCACCGGGACGCGGCCCGGCGTCCAGAGTGCCGCCGACCATGCCGACGCGCTCGCGCATGCCGATCAGGCCGTGCCCCTGCCCGTCGGCGCCGCCCTCCTCGTACAGCTCATGGGGTGCGCCCTTGCCGTCGTCCTCCACGAGCAGTCCGAGGCCGTCGTCGAAGTAGACCAGGCGCACGCTCGCGCCCGTGTTCGGGCCCCCGTGCTTGCGCGTATTGGTGAGCGCCTCCTGCACGATGCGGTACGCCGTGAGTTCTACTCCGCTGGGGAGGGGGCGCGGGGTGCCCTCCACCTTGAAATCGACGGGGAGGCCGGAGGTGCGGCACTGCTCGATGAGGTCGTCGAGCTGCTCGACGTCGGGCTGCGGCACGTACTCGCCGCCCTCCTGGTGCTCGCCGGTGCGCAGCACGCCGAGCAGGCGGCGCATCTCGGCGAGGGCCTGGCGCCCTGTCCCCGAGATGGTCTCCAGGGCCTTCCTGGCCTGGTCAGGGGCGGCGTCCATGACGTACGCGGCGCCGTCGGCCTGGACGACCATCACCGAGACGTTGTGCGCGACGACGTCGTGCAGCTCGCGCGCGATCCGGGCGCGCTCGGCGGCGACCGCCACCTTGGCCTGCGCCTCGCGCTCCTTCTCCAGTCGGGCGGCGCGCTCCTCCAGCTGGGCGAGGTAGGCACGGCGGGTGCGCAGGGAGTCGCCGAGCACCCAGGCGAGCGCGAACGGGACGGTCTGGAAGACCGCTATCAGTACGACACCCAGCGCCCCGGCCTCCCTGTTGGGCCAGCGGATCTGCGAGAGCGTTCCCGCGCACAAACCACCGATCAACGCGAGCCGGGAGGCCCAGCGGGCGCCGTCCGCGGCGACGGTGTAGATGATCACCAGCAGCGCGAAGTCGGCGGTCATCACCTCGACGTCGACGACGATCTGGGCGAGGCCCGTCGCGGCGGACAGGATCAGCATCTTCTCGGGCATACGGCGGCGCAGCGCGACGACCACGCACAGGACCACGGCGATCGGGAACGCCTCGGCGAACGACCCGTGGTGGTCCGGGGCCCCGTTGACGCTCAGGATGTTCACGCCGGTGATCCCGAGCAGGACGACGGCCCAGAAGCTGTCGACCCACGTCGGGTGCCTGCGGAGAAAGTCATAGAGGCGCTGCACGTAACCCAGAGTAGGGAAGCGTGCAGTGTGCAGGGGTCAACCGGAGGATCGATCCGCGACCGGCGCTCGTACTCCCCAAGGTGGAGGCCTCCCGCTCCCTGACGCTTAGCCTGGCCCGGTGAGACGTGAGGCGACGGGCGAGTGGCGAGGTTGGCGCGAGGCGACCGAGGAGGCGCTGTACGGGCCCTCCGGCTTCTACCGCAGGCCCGAGGGGCCCGCAGGGCACTTCCGCACCTCGGTGCACGCCTCCCCGCTCTTCGCGCAGGCCGTGGCCCGGCTGCTGTGCCGCGTCGACGAGGCGCTCGGCCGCCCCGCCCCGCTCGACTTCGTCGACATGGCGGCGGGCCGCGGGGAACTGGTGACCGGCGTCATCGCCGCGCTCCCCGCCGGAGTGGCCTCCCGCGCGCGCGGGTACGCGGTCGAGCGCGCTGATCGGCCCGCCCACCTTGATCACCGGATCGAGTGGCTGACCGAGCCCCCGAAGGGGATCACGGGGCTGCTGTTCGCCAACGAGTGGCTGGACAACGTACCGGTGGATGTGGCCGAGGTGGACTCCGTCGGCGTACGACGTCGGGTGCTCGTCCGGGATGACGGGACCGAACGCCTAGGGGAACCCGTGGGGGAGGCGGACGCGGAGTGGCTGCGGAGGTGGTGGCCACTGCCGTCCGAGACGTCGGCCTCCGAAAGGCGGTCCTCGGAAGAACCGCCGCCCGACCAAAGGCGGTCCTCCGAAGAGCCACCGTCCGACCAAAGGCGACCCCCCGAAGAGCCACCGTCCTATCAAAGGCAACCGTCCGAAGAACCGCCGTCCGACGAAAGGCAGCGCTCCGAAGAACCACCGTCCGACGAAAGGCAACCGTCCGAAGAGCCGTTCTCCGAAGGAGCTCGCGCCGAAATCGGGCGCCCCAGGGACATCGCCTGGGCCTCCGCCGTGTCCGCCCTCGACCGTGGCCTCGCGGTCGCCGTCGACTACGCGCACGTCGCGGGCGGACGGCCGCCCTTCGGGACGCTCACCGGGTTCCGGGAGGGGCGGGAGACGGCGCCCGTGCCGGACGGGTCGTGCGACATCACCGCGCACGTGGCGCTCGACGCGTGCGCGCTGCCCGGAGGGCGCGTGATGACCCAGCGCGCCGCCCTGCGCGCTCTGGGAGTGAGCGGCGCACGCCCCCCGCTCACGCTCGCGTCCACGGATCCCACCGCCTACGTGCGCGCCCTCGCGAGCGCGGGCGCGGCGGCGGAACTCACCGCGCCCGGCGGGCTCGGCGACTTCGGCTGGCTGCTCCAGCCGGTTGGAATTCCAAACGCTTCTCTGGGAGGGCTACTTGTCGATGTCCCCGACCACGAAGAACAGTGACCCCAGGATCGCCACCATGTCCGCGACGAGTGTGCCCGGCAGCAGCTCGGCGAGCGCCTGGATGTTGTTGAACGAGGCGGAGCGAAGCTTCAGCCGGTACGGGGTCTTCTCGCCCTTGCTGACCAGGTAGTAGCCGTTGATGCCGAGGGGGTTCTCGGTCCAGGCGTATGTGTGGCCCTCGGGCGCCTTCAGGACCTTGGGCAGCCGCTGGTTGATCGGCCCCGGCGGCAGCTCCGCGAGCCGGTCGAGGCAGGCGTCGGCGAGTTCGAGCGCGTTGTGCGTCTGCTCCAGGAGGCACTCGAAGCGGGCCAGACAGTCGCCCTCCTGGCGCGTGACGACCTTCAGGGTGTCCTGGAGATCGCCGTACGCGAGGTACGGCTCGTCGCGGCGCAGGTCGAAGTCGACCCCGGAGGCGCGCGCGATGGGCCCGCTCACGCCGTAGGCGTGCACGGTCTCCGGCGCGAGGGCGCCCACGCCCCGCGTGCGCCCCCGGAAGATCTCGTTGCCGAGCACGAGGTCGTCGTACACACCCATCCGCGAGCGCAGGGCCGCGACAGAGGCACGCGCGCGCGTGGTCCACCCGGCCGGCAGGTCCTCCTTGAGGCCGCCGACCCGGTTGAACATGTAGTGCATGCGCCCGCCGGAGACCTCCTCCATGACGTGCTGGAGTTCCTCCCGCTCCGTGAAGGCGTAGAAGATCGGGGTGATCCCGCCCAGCTCGAGGGGGTACGAACCCAGGAACATCAGATGGTTGAGGACACGGTTCAGTTCCGCGAGCAGCGTGCGCGTCCACACCGCGCGCTGCGGGACCTCCATGCCGAGCATCCGCTCCACCGCGAGGACCACGCCCAGCTCGTTCGAGAAGGCGGACAGCCAGTCGTGGCGGTTGGCGAGCATGATGATCTGGCGGTAGTCGCGCGCCTCGAAGAGCTTCTCCGCGCCGCGGTGCATATAGCCGATGACCGGCTCCGCGTGCTGGATCCGCTCGCCGTCGAGCACGAGCCGCAGCCGCAGCACGCCGTGGGTGGACGGGTGCTGGGGCCCGATGTTGAGCACCATGTCGGTGCTCTCCGCGGCGCCGCCGATTCCGACCATGGTCTCCGTCGTAGGAGTCATGGGCACAGTCTCTCGTACGTACGCTTGCCGGATGGAGACGGGGACCATGAAAAACGCCGAGACGGAGCCGGTCTGGACCGGACTGCCTCCGGGGCTGCTCAGGATGCGACGGCTGTTGCTGGTGGTGTGGCTGGGGCTGCTGACGATCGGCGTGGGACTGCTGCTCGGGTTGCTCGCCGGGCCTGCATGGGCGGCCTTCGCGCTGCTTCCGCTCGCCCTGATGACCTGGGGATGGCGCATGCTCGGCCGCAACTGGCGCTCCTGGCGCTACGCCGAGCGCGCGGACGACCTGCTGATCAGCCGGGGTGTGCTGTGGCGCGAGGAGACCGTCGTGCCGTACGGCCGGATGCAACTGGTGGAGGTGACCTCCGGGCCCGTCGAGCGGCACTTCGGGCTCGCGAGCGTCCAGCTGCATACGGCGGCCGCCGCGACCGACGCCTGCATCCCGGGCCTGGACCCGGCCGAGGCGGAGCGACTGCGCGACCTGCTGACCGAGCTGGGCGAGGTCCGATCGGCGGGGCTGTGACGACGCCGTCGCCGGGCACTGAGAAGGCCGTAGTGGCGGAGAAGACGCTGGCAGAGCGGCGGCTGCACCCCGTGACGCCGTTCCGGCGGGCCTGGGCGCCCGTCGCGGTGATCGCCGGGTGGGCCATGCACGACCCCAACCAGGCGCAGGAGCAGCTGACCAGGCTCACGACGACCGCGCTGCTCATCGGGCTCGCCGTGATCGTCCCCTGCGCCACCCTCTACGGCTTTCTGAGCTGGTGGTTCACCCACTTCGCGGTGACCGACACCGAACTGCGGATCCGTACCGGTCTGTTGTTCCGCCGTACCGCGCACATCCGGCTCGACCGGCTCCAGGCCGTCGACATCACTCAGCCGCTGCTGGCGCGCGTCGCGGGCGTCGCCAAGCTGAAGCTGGACGTCATCGGGACGGACAAGAAGGACGAACTCGCATATGTGGGCGAGAGCGAGGCCCGCGCGCTGCGCGCCGAACTCCTCGCCCGCGCGGCCGGTTTCGCGCCGGAGACCGCCCGCGAGGTCGGCGAGGCCCCGGTGCGGCAGTTGCTCCACGTTCCCGCGCGCGTGCTGGCCGTCTCGCTGGTTCTCACCGGCGCCACCTGGGGCTCGCTGGCCGCCGCGCTCGTCGTACCGCCGCTGCTGTGGTTCGCCACCCACAGCGTGTGGACGGTCCTCGCGACCGGGGTACCGCTGCTCGGCGCGGCGGGCGCGAGCAGCGTGGGGCGCTTCGTCGGCGAGTACGACTGGACCGTGGGCGAATCGCCGGACGGACTCCGCATCGACCACGGGCTCCTCGACCGTACGCACGAGACGGTGCCGCCCGGGCGCGTGCAGACCGTACGGATCGTCGAACCGCTGCTGTGGCGGCGTCTCGGATGGGTGCGCGTCGAACTGGACGTGGCCGGGTCGTCGAACTCGGTGCTCGTGCCCGTCGCTCCACGCGAGGTCGCCGAGGCGGTGATCGCGGGGGTGCTGCCGGGGGTGACGGTGCCGTCGGCGTTGTCACGCCCGCCGCGGCGGGCCGGCTGGTGCCTGCCGGTCTGGTGGCGGGGGTACGGGCTCGCCGTCACCGACACCGTCTTCGCGGCGCGTCACGGGCTGCTGCGCCGCAACCTCTCGCTCGTGCCGCACGCCAAGGTGCAGAGCGTACGGCTGACGCAGGGGCCCTGGGAACGCTTCAAGAAGGTCGCCGACGTCCACGTGGACACGGGAGCGGGCAAGACCGTGACGGCGCGGCTGCGGGACGCCTCGGAGGCGGCGGCTCTTCTCGCGTCGCAGGCCGACCGCTCACGAACCGGGCGGCGGGAGGCGCGCCCGGATCGGTGGATGGCTTAGCGCCCGGTCGCCGGTGGCCGGAGCCCCCGAGTGGCGCCTCGTTCAGGAAACCGCGCTCCGTAGTACACCCACGTCGATCTGTTCCGTCTCGTCGTGCGCGGTCAGGTCGATGACCTGACCGACGCCGCGGGAACCCTCGTCCGCGGGCTTGAACCCGGCCTCCGCCTCTGCCTTGTGCAGGGCGAGCGCCTCTTGTCCCACGACGTCGGCGAGGTCCTCGTTCTGTACGGCCTCCAGCGCGGCGGCGGACGACTCCTTCTGCGTACCGAAGAAGTCGAACCCGCCCTCGACCGACGGCCGCCGCACGGGAGCCGCCGGTACGACGGCCACCGCGGTCGGCACGGTGAAGTGCCCGGAGGGCTTGGCGGGCTTGGCGGGCAGCGCGGGGCGGGAAGGCCGGGAGGGCTGGGAGGTCTGGGGGGGCTGGGAGGATTCGGAGGGCTGGGAGGACTCGGAGGGCTTCGCCTCGGCGGCCGCGCGCTCATGCTCGCCGACCGCCTCGGGCTTCCCCGGCGCCTCGCCCGCCTCCGCGACCGGGTCCGCGGACGGCCCCGCCTCGGCGGAACGACCCCTCGGAGGCACGCCGTTCACGGGCTCGTCCTTCACCGCGTCCGACTTCGCCGGATCGGCCGGCGCGGAGGTGTTCGTGGCCTGTGCGGCCGCCGAGGTGTTCGTGGCCTGTGCCGCCTCCACGGGCTCCGTCTCCGGAGCGCCGCTCGCGATTCGGCTGAGCGCCGCGTTGGCCCGCAGGAAGAGCGACGAACCGGTCGGGGAGAAAACCTCGGGAGACGCCGGAGCGTCCGCCGCCAAGGAGGTCGCTGCACCGGTAGAGGCCTCGGAAGGCTCGGAAGGTTCGAAAGGCTCGGAGTCGTCGGAAGGCTCCGAGTCGGTGACCGCCGCCCCGTCGGGCACCCCCGAAGAAGCCACCTCGGCCACATCCGGAGAAGCCACCGCTTCCGGAGAAGTCATCCCTTCCGGAGCCGGAGAAGTCATCCCTTCCGGAGAAGGCATCCCCTCCGAAGAAGACACCTCTTCCGAGGAAGACACCGCCTCCGGCGAGCCCACCGCTTCCGGAGCCGTACGCGCCGCCGGCAGCGCCCGAGTCGGCACCGCCGCCTCTATCGCGAGCTGCCGGCGCCCCTCCAGGGCGCTCGCCCGCTCGGTCTCCGCCGTGGCGTACCGCCGCAGCAGCGCCGCGTGTTCGTTGCGCAGGGCCGCCAACTCCGCGCGCTTGGCGCGCAGCTTGTGCTCGAGCTTCACGCGCAGCTCGCGCGACTCGTCGAGGTCGGTCTCCAGTTCGGCGACGCGCTCCTCGTGACGCCACTCGTCGCTCGCACGCGCGCGCGTGAGGTCCGCGACGCGTTTGCCCGCCGCCGTGTCCCAGCGGCGCATGACGACCGCGCCGACGATCGCCGTCACCGCGGCACCCGCGGCCAGCCCGCGGAGCACCAGCGGCTCCGTGAACAGCCAGGGCCCCACGGCGCAGACGAGCGAGACGCCTGCGATCGCCGAAGGAGGCAGCAGCCTGTGCAAGGGCGGGGAATGGCGGTGACGTCCACGTGGCATGGCCAGAAACTTACCGCGCGTAGGCGAATCTTGGTGGCTCGCCCGGTAAAAACACAGCCACCCCGTTGCCTTCACACCGCAACGGCCCCCGACAGGGCCCGTCGCTTGTCCCCAAGGCCCGCCACTTGCCCGACTTGCCGCTATTTGTTGATCAAACCCTTGGACTCCAGATACTGCTTGGCGACATCCGCCTCCTTCTGGCGCTCCGCGTCGACCTTCCGGTTGAGTTCCACAAGATCGTCAGTGGTGAGCGTGTCGGTGAGCTTCGTGAGCGCGTCGGCTATCTCCTGGCCGCCCGCGTCCTTCGCGTTCACCACGGGCAGGACGTTGTCCGCGTTCTGGAGACCCTTGTCGTCCTTCAGGAGGACGAGGCCGAAGTTCTTCAGCGTCGCGTCCGTGGTCGTCGTCAGCACCAACTGGTCCGTGCCGTTCTTGACCGCCTGCTTGGCCTGCGTCGTACCGACACCCTTGGGGTCGATTCCGGTGATGTCGATTCCGTACGTCTTCTTCAGACCCGGCGCGCAGAATGGCCGCGTCTCGCATTCGTCACCGGCCGCGATCTTGACCTTGAGGCCGGACTTCCCGAGATCCGAAAGCGTCTTGAGGTTGTGCTTCTTGGCGAATTCGGAGCTCACCGCGAACGCGTTCTGGTCGACCGCGTCTCCGGCCGGCAGCACCTTCAGGCCCTTCGGCTCGGCGAGCTTCTTCAGCGCGGCGACCGTGGCGTCGACATCGCTGGAGGCGACCGCCTTCGCGTTCGAGCCGTTCTGCTTCAGGTTGAGGAATTCCGCGAGTGTCGCCGCGTATTCGGGGACGACGTCGATGGCCCCCTTCTCCAGCTGCGGTTCGTAGATCTCGCGGTTCTCGACCGTCTTGATGGTCACGCTGTAACCCGCGTTGCTCAGCACCTGCTTGTAGAGCTCGCCGAGCACCTTCGCCTCGGTGAACCCGGCGGCGCCCACGACGAGTTTGCCCTTGCCGCCGCCCGACGCCTTGTCGGAGCCGTTGTTCTCCAGGCTGTCGCCGCCGCACGCGGCGAGCGTCGCCGTCAGCGCACCCACGGCCACCGCCGCGACCGTCATCCGACGTGTCCTGCTGTTCATCGCTACCCCAATCAAGACCAAGAAGTTGTACGTCAGCGCGCCGCGCCGGCGCGCCCGCGCATGGGGTCGAAGACCCGCCCCGCCATCACCAGCACGCCCTCCACGAGCAGGGCGAGCACCGCCACCAGTAAGGCGCCCGCGACCACCTGGGGCGTGTTCTGCAGGCTGAACCCGGCGGTGATGATCCGACCGAGCCCCCCTTCACCGGCCGATGCGGCGAGCGTCGCCGTGGCGATGATCTGGACGGTGGCGGACCGCACACCGGTCATGATCAGCGGGTAGGCGAGTGGCAGTTCGACCCGTCGGAACAGCTGGCCGCCGCTCATGCCCATGCCGCGCGCGGCCTCGACCACCGACCGGTCCACCTCACTCATCCCGATGTAGGCGTTGGTCAGCAGCGGCGGCACCGCGAACAGCGCCAGCGCGATGAGCGTCGGCAGATCCCCGTGCTCGCCGAGCGGTGTGAGCGTGAGCAGCACGAGCACGGCCAGCGTGGGCACGGCCCGCCCCACGTTGGAGAGGTTGACGGCGAGCGCGCCCCCCTTGCCGATGTGCCCGAGCCACAGCGCGAGCGGCAGGGCGATCAGACAGGAGACGGCCAGCGTGACCCCGCTGAAGTACAGGTGTTCCGCGAGCCGGTGCCAGACCCCCTTCTCCCCTTGCCAGTTGGCACCCGTCGTCAGCCAGTCGTACGCACCCGATATCGCGTTCACGCCGCTTCAGCCACCTTCGCGGAGGCCGGGCGCCGCCGTATTCGGGGGGTACGGGTCGCGCGCACCCAGGGGGTGAGCAGTCGCTGGAGTCCGAGCAGCAGCAGGTCGGCGACCAGGGCGAGCAGCACGCAGATGACGGACGCGGTGAGCACCTGCGCCTTGAAGTCGCTGTGCAGCCCGCTGACGATCAGGGTGCCGAGCCCGCCGTAGTCCACGATGTAGCCCACGGTCGTCAGCGCGACCGTCGAGACCGTGGCGATGCGCACGCCGGCGAGCACCGAGGGCAGCGCGAGCGGCAGTTCGACCTCCCACAGCAGCCGCGCGGGCCCGTATCCCATGCCGCGCGCGGCCTCGACGGCCTCCTCCGGGACGGCTTGCAGACCCGCGAGGACGTTTCGCACCAGGATCGTCAGCGAATACAGGACGAGACCGGTGATCACGAGTGAGGCGGAGAGCCCGAACAGGGGCAGCAGCAGCGAGAACATCGCGAGGGAGGGAATCGAGTAGAGGACCGTCGTCAGACCGAGGATCGGACCGGCGAAGCCGCGGTAGCGCCGGGCGAGCAACGCCAGCGGAAAGGCCACCACCACGCCGATCGCCACCGAGGCCGCCGTGATCCACACGTGCTGCACGGTCGCGTCGATCAGTTCCTGGCTGCGGGAGCGGACGTACTCCCCGCAGATCCAGTCGTTGGACACCAGACAGTTCTGCTCGCTCACCCGCCCCCACCTCCCCCGATGTCCCCGAAACGCATCCGCGAATGCGACTTGCTGGCGACCCTAACCCCCACCACTGACAATGGCCGAGAGTCGCCGTGAGGCCGAAACACTGCCTTCACACAACTCCTGCCGTACCCGGCCACAATGGGGAGCCATGATCCGGTTCGAGAACGTCACCAAGCGGTACGCCGACGGCACGACGGCCGTCGACGACCTGTCCTTCGAGGTCGCCGAGGGGGAGTTGGTCACACTGGTCGGGCCGTCCGGCTGCGGCAAGACCACCACGATGAAGATGGTGAACCGGCTCATCGAACCGTCGAGCGGCCGGATATTCCTGGACGGCGACGACATATCGGCGATCGATCCCGTGCAGCTCCGGCGGCGCATCGGCTATGTCATCCAGCAGGTCGGCCTCTTCCCGCACAAGACGGTCCTCGACAACACCGCGACCGTCCCCCACCTCCTCGGCGTCCGCCGCGCCAAGGCCCGCGAGCGGGCCGCGGAACTGCTCGACCTGGTGGGTCTGGACCCGTCGGTGTACGGCGACCGGTACCCCGAGCAGCTCTCCGGCGGTCAGCGCCAGCGCGTCGGCGTCGCCCGCGCGCTGGCCGCAGACCCGCCCGTGCTGCTGATGGACGAGCCGTTCGGCGCGGTCGACCCGGTGGTGCGCGGGCATCTGCAGAACGAGTTCCTGAGGCTCCAGCAGTCCGTGCGCAAGACCGTCCTGTTCGTCACGCACGACATCGAAGAGGCCGTACGGCTCGGCGACCGCATCGCCGTCTACGGGCAAGGACGTATCGAACAGTTCGACACCCCGTCGGCCGTCCTCGGCGCGCCCGCCACCGACTACGTGGCCGACTTCGTCGGCGCGGACCGCGGTCTGAAGCGGCTGTCCGTGACGCCCATCGAGGAGAGCGACCTCGAACAGCCTCCCGTGGTGCGTCTCGACGACGCGCTGCCCCACAAGCTCGACTCCCGCTGGGCCGTCGTCCTGGACGCGAACGGCGACCTGCACGGCTGGATCTCCGCCGAGCACGCGCGCGTGGGCGGTGGCACGGTCCGCGAGTACGCCCGGCGCATGGAGGCCTGGCTGCCCGTCGGGGCCTCCCTGAAGCAGGCGTTCTCGACGATGCTCCAGCACGACGCCGGCTGGATCGCCGTCATCGACAAGGAGAGCGAGGGCCGTTTCCTGGGCGTCCTCACCCCGGCCCGGCTGCACGAGGCGCTGCGCCGCTCGACGGCCGCGGACGCGCGGGACATCGCGCGCGCGGACGTGGACCTGGAGACGCTGGACACGGTGGTCAGCGGCCGCTGAAGCGTTTCTTTCCAAGCGCGACCCGGCCACCGAAGGGTCTCTTTCCCAGCGCGACCCGGCCACTGAAGGTCTCTTTCCAAGCGCGACCCGGCCGCTGAAATGTTCCCTCCAACCCGGTCGCGGAAGCGTTTGCCTCCAAGCCCAACCCGATCGCGGAAGCGTTTGCCTCCAAGCCCGGGCCGGGCCACCGTCACCGGTCGCTCAACCGCCCGCTGAGCCACTGCAGCGACGCCGGGATCTCCCGCCGCCATGTGTTGAAGTTGTGGCCGCCGCTGTCGAGGATGATCGATGAGATCCGAGTGCGTCCGTTGGACTTCACGAGGTCTATGAACTTCAGCGTGTCCTTGTAGTTGGCCTCGCCCACCTTGCTGCTGCTGACGAGCAGGGAGGTGTTGGGCGCGGGGTTGTTCTTCAGATACCACCGCAGATCGGAGCTGCTCTGCAGTTCCTTGTCACCCTGGAAGAGGTCGCCGGTGGTCCGGTCGATCGGCGCCTTGTAGTACGGCGACAGGCCCGCGCCGGCGGCGTACGCCTCGGGGTGGTGGACGGCGAGCTTCAACGCGCAGTAGCCGCCGGTGGAGTCGCCGATGATGCCCCAACTGCCGGGCTTTTTACCCACCCTGTAATGGGCCGATACGGCTTCGGGGAGGTCCTCGGCGAAGAACGACTCGGTCTGCGGGCCGCCGGGGATGTCCACGCACTCGGTGTCCCGCGGGGGCGCGACGGTCGGCCGCATCATGACGAGGATCATCGGCTGCATCTTCCCGTCCTTGACGAGCCTGTTGGCCGTCTGCGGGTAGTGCAGGCCCTTGATGAGCGCCTCGGCGGTGCCCGGGTAGCCGGTGAGAACGGTGGTGGCCGGGAAAGTGCGGGTGCGGTACTGCGGCTGGAAGTACTCCGGAGGCAGATAGACGTACGCCGGTGTGGCGATGTGCGTCGTACGGCCGACGATGTCGACCTTCTGGATCTGGCCGCCGATCTGCGGCCGGGAGCCGCCCGACACCTTCACCTGCTGCGTGTCGACCACCTGGAGGGGGCCGCCACCCGCGCCGTTGTGGTCGACGACCACGCCCTGGCCGCTCTCCTGGCCGAAGAGGTCCGCCCAACTGGCGTAGAACCCGAACGCCTGGTTGGCGGTGAGGCCGATCGTGGCGAAGAGGGCCACCTGGGTGGCCAGCAACAGCCCGACCCGTCCGCTGACGGCCCGCCAGTTGCGCCGCGCCAGCCGTGGCCACCACCACACCGTGCCGACGAACAGCAGCACGGCGAGCAAGACCGCCAGTACCAGCACCTTGTTGCTCGTGAGACCCATGAGCTGTTCCTGCCTGCGCTTTCTGTCCCCGGCCTGCGCCACTCCTTCGCGAGCGCTTGCCCCGAACTTTCCTTGCCTTTTGAACCGGCTTTCCGGAAGGGAGTGAACCTGTCTCCCCAAGACACCGTCCTAGAGGGCGCAATGTCGCCGGATGCCGGAATGGCACCGGATTCAAGGTCTCTCGCAGAACTACGGGATGCGATGTCTGTCAGGATAGATGGGGAATTGTCGGGCGAGGTTCCGGGCCGAACAGGGGTGATGCGGCGCATACTCCGCGGGCCGCGCCCCGAGGCCGTCCCCGCCCTGGTCGCCAGGGCCTGCACGCTCGTAGGACTCCTGGACATCGCGGCGGGTGTCTTCCCGCGCTTCCGGCGCAGCCGTATGCACGCCATCGCCGAGGTCCTGCCCGGCGCGCTCGGCCCGTTCGCCGCCGCGCTGTCGCTCAGCGCGGGCGTGCTCCTGTTGCTGCTGGCTCACGGGCTGCGCCGCCGCAAACGCCGGGCGTGGCGCGCCGCCGTCGTCCTGCTGCCGGCAGGTGCCGTCGCGCAGTTCGCGTACCGCCACTCGCTCATCGGCGTCGTCATCTCCGCGGCGCTGCTCGCGCCGCTGCTTCGCCACCGGAGTGAGTTCGCGGCACTGCCCGATCCGCGCAGCCGATGGCGCGCGTTGGCCAACTTCGTTCTCATGGGCGCCGGTTCCCTCGTCCTCGGGCTCGTGATCGTGAGCGTCCACGAGAACCGCATGGTCGGCGACCCGAGTCTGGCCGACCGCATCACCCACGTCCTGTACGGCCTGTTCGGCTTCGAAGGACCCGTCGACTACACCGGGCCCACCTCCTGGACGGTCGCCTTCTCGCTCGGCGCGCTCGGCCTGCTGACCGCCGTCACCACGATCTATCTGGCCTTCCGCCCCGAACACCCCGCCGCCCGCCTCACCGAGGACGACGAGACCCGGCTGCGCGCCCTGCTGGACAGGCACGGCGGCCGCGACTCGCTCGGCCACTTCGCGCTCCGCCGCGACAAGGCTGTCGTCTTCTCGCCGAGCGGCAAGGCGGCCGTCACCTACCGCGTCGTCTCCGGAGTGATGCTCGCCAGTGGCGACCCCATTGGCGACGTCGAGGCCTGGCCCGGCGCGATCGAGCGCTTCATGGACGAGGCCAAGGCCCACTCCTGGACACCCGCCGTCATGGGCTGCTCCGAGACGGGCGGCGAGGTGTGGACCCGCGAGACCGGCCTCGACGCCCTCGAGCTGGGTGACGAGGCGGTGGTGGACGTCGGGGATTTCTCCCTGGCCGGGCGCGCGATGCGAAATGTGCGTCAGATGGTGAAACGCATCGAGCGCGCTGGTTACGAGACGCGGGTACGGCGCATCCGTGACCTCGGCGAGGGGGAACTGGACCGCATACGTCGCGCCGCCGAGGACTGGCGCGGCACGGACACCGAGCGCGGCTTCTCCATGGCGCTCGGGCGCATCGGTGACCCGGCCGACAGCGACTGTCTGATCGCCACCGCCCACAAGGCCGACGCGGAACCGGGAGCGTACGGCGACCTCAAGGCCGTACTCCACTTCGTTCCGTGGGGCACGGACGGTGTGTCGCTGGACCTCATGCGCCGCGACCGCTCGGCGGACCCCGGCATGAACGAACTCCTCATCGTGGCCGCGCTCGAGGCGTCCCCCCGCCTCGGCATCAAGCGGATCTCGCTGAACTTCGCGATGTTCCGCTCGGCGCTCGCCCGCGGCGAGAAGATCGGCGCCGGACCCGTGCTGCGCGCCTGGCGGGGCCTGCTGGTCTTCCTGTCCCGCTGGTTCCAGATCGAGTCGCTGTACAAGTTCAACGCCAAGTTCCGCCCGCGCTGGGAGCCCCGCTTCGTCGTCTACGGCTCCTCCCGCGACCTCCCGCGCATCGGCTTCGCCGCCATGCAGGCGGAGGGCTTCGTGAACCTCGCCCTGCCCCGCCTGCTGCGCCGCCGAACCCCGGCTCCGCGCCCCTGCGCGCACGCCGTGGCGGAGCGCGGGGTCAGAGCCGCGTAGGCCCCCGTGGACAGGCCTGAGCGAGGGCCCGACCCGCCCAGCCCTGGGCCCTCGCTCAGGCCGCGCACGGACGCGTGAGCGAATCACTCGGACCGGAGCGGGTCCCCCCGCGGGCGAATCGGCCTCCTCCCGGAGGCCTAGGCTGGACGTATGAGCAATGAGCGCGGGCGCGGCCGAGTCACGGGACTGCCGACGTGGGACCGCTGCGCGGTCATGGGGGTCGTCAACGTGACCCCCGATTCCTTCTCCGACGGAGGCCGCTGGTTCGACACGACGGCCGCGGTCAAGCACGGACTCGGCCTGGTCAGCGAGGGCGCGGACCTCGTCGACGTGGGCGGCGAGTCGACCCGCCCCGGCGCCACCCGCGTCGATGAGGCGGAAGAGCTCAAACGCGTCATCCCCGTCGTCCGCGGCCTCGCCTCCGAAGGCGTCACCGTCTCCGTCGACACCATGCGCGCGAGCGTCGCCGAACGGTCGCTCGCCGCGGGCGCCGCCCTGGTCAACGACGTCAGCGGCGGTCTTGCCGACCCGGCGATGATCCCGGCCGTCGCGGCCGCCGGCGCCCCCTTCGTGGTGATGCACTGGCGCGGCTTCCTGCGGGGCGGGAACGTGAAGGGTACGTACACGGACGTCGTCTCCGAAGTCGTCGACGAGCTGCACGCACGCGTGGAGGCCGTTCTGGCGGGCGGCATCGCCCCCGACCGCATCGTCGTCGACCCCGGGCTCGGCTTCTCCAAGGACCCCGAGCACGACCTCACGCTCCTCGCCCACCTCGACCGCCTGCGCACACTCGGCCACCCCCTGCTTGTCGCCGCGTCCCGCAAGCGGTTCCTGGGCCGCGTGCTGGCCGGCCCGGAGGGCGCCCCGCCGCCCGCCCGCGAGCGGGACGCCGCGACCGCCGCCGTCTCCGCGCTCGCAGCCCACCAGGGCGCCTGGGCGGTTCGCGTCCACGAGGTACGGGCCACGGCCGACGCCGTACGGGTCGCCCGGGCCGTGGAAGGAGCCCGCGCGGCCGGAACAACAACAAAGGGAGCCCGCGCCGCCGGAGCCACGGCCGCCGAGGGAGCCCGGTGAGCGCCCCCCGCACCGACGTCGAGCAGGTCGAACTCGCCAACACCGCCTTCTACGAGGCGATGGAACGTGGCGACTTCGAAGAGCTGTCCTCGCTGTGGCTCGCGCCGCTGGACACGGCCGACGACGACATCGAGGGCAAGGGGGCGGTGGTCTCCTGCGTCCACCCCGGCTGGCCGGTCCTCAACGGCCGCGGCGAGGTGCTGCGCTCGTACGCGCTGATCATGGCGAACACCGAGTACATCCAGTTCTTCCTCACCGACGTGCATGTCTCCGTGACCGGCGACACAGCACTGGTCACCTGTACCGAGAACATCCTCAGCGGCGGCCCCGCCCCCGACGACAGCGACGAGCTCGGCCCGCTCGTCGGCCAGCTGGTCGTCGCCACGAATGTGTTCCGCCGCACATCCGACGGCTGGAAGCTCTGGTCGCACCACGCCTCCCCCGTCCTCGCCGAATCCGGCGAGGAAGAGGACGAGGACACCCCCGGTTGAGTGGGTAGGCGGCCCACAGGGACCAAGAAGTGGTTGGAATCACGTGCCCCGGGGTAGGGGCGGCTACCAGCCCGTGAGCCGCCGTGTTCCCCAGGGGAAACGCCCGGTGAAGCCTCGTGACCTTCACCCGGGCGCGTGCCCCGTGGGCGAGCTCTGTCAGTGCCCGCAGGTAGATTCGTTCGAGGCTGGTGTGCCGACCGCACTCGGTACGCACCGACCCCTACCGACGATTGCAGGAGTGATTCGCGTGGATCGTGTCGCGCTGCGCGGCCTCAAGGCCCGCGGGCACCACGGTGTCTTCCAGAAGGAACGCGAGGAGGGCCAGACCTTCATCGTGGACCTGACGCTGGGTCTGGACACCCGACCGGCCGCGGCCGACGACGACCTGGCGAAGACCGTGCACTACGGCATCGTGGCGGAAGAGGTCGTCGCCGTCGTCGAGGGTGAGCCCGTCGACCTCATCGAGACGCTCGCCGAGCGCATCGCTCAGGCATGTCTGAAGCACGACGGGGTCCAGGAGGTCGAGGTCTGCGTCCACAAACCGGACGCGCCGATCACGGTCCCCTTCGACGACGTGACCGTCACGATCACCCGGAGCCGAGTATGACCGCCTTCTACACCGAGGGTCACAGCGACCCGACCGTACAGCCGGTGCCCGCCTTCGTGGTCGAGCAGGTGGACGCCGCCGACACGACTCTGCAGAACCCCAAGCGCGCGGTCATCTCCCTCGGCTCGAACCTGGGCAACCGCCTGGAGACGCTCCAGGGCGCCATCGACGCCCTGGAGGACACCCCGGGCGTCCGCATCAAAGCGGTCTCCCCCGTCTACGAGACCGAGCCCTGGGGCGTCGAACCGGGCAGCCAGCCGACGTACTTCAACGCGGTCGTGATCCTCAAGACCACCCTGCCCCCCTCCTCACTGCTGGAGCGGGCGCACGCGGTCGAGGAGGCCTTCCACCGCGTACGGGACGAGCGCTGGGGCCCGCGCACGATCGACGTGGACATCGTGGCGTACGCCGATGTCCTTTCCGACGACCCGGTCCTGACCCTCCCTCACCCGCGCGCCCACGAGCGGGCCTTCGTCCTCGCCCCCTGGCACGACGTGGAACCCGAGGCGCAGCTCCCCGGCCGCGGCGCCGTCGCCCAGCTGCTCACGACGCTCACCCGAGACGGTGTCGCGCCCCGAGCCGACCTGGAACTCAGGCTGCCCGAGTAGTCGTTAAGGTCAAGACGACCACAGGCCGGACAACCGTCCAACGGCGGGCTACCGAAGGGGCAACGTGGCTGCGTCTTCCCGGGGGGCAACCCCCGGCCCCCGGCCGGAAAGCCGTGGGCCGGGACAGGCAAGCGCGAGGGGAATCAAGTGAAAGAGCTGCGGATCAGGACGCTGACTGCCGTGTTCGTCGTGGCCGGTCTGCTGTCGTGGGCGGGCGCCCGCCTGTGGAACGCGGTGGGCACGCTTCCCCGTGTCCCCCTGGCCGCCCCCATCGTGCTCGCCCTGATCGCGGTCGTCCTCCTCGCGACGGCCCTCTCGCTGCGCGCCCGTCTCAAGGCCCAGCGCGAGCGACGCCCCGGCGCCAAGGGTGTGGATCCCCTGATGGCCGCCCGCGCGCTCGTCTTCGGCCAGGCGAGCGCCCTGGTCGCCGCCCTGGTCGCCGGCATGTACGGCGGCACCGGCGCGTTCCTGCTCGAATCCCTCGACATCCCCGCCCGCCGCGACCAGGCCATCTACGCCGGACTCTCCGTCGTCGCCGGCATCGGCGTCATAGCGGCCGCCTTCTTCCTGGAACGCGTCTGCAAGCTCCCGGAGGACGAGGACGACCACAGCGGGGCGGCTCCGGCGGCGTAGGCGCGCTCCGGCGCCCATAAGGGCCCCCGCGCCGCTTGAGCGTCAGCGTCAGCGTCAGCGTCAGCGTCAGCGGGCCATGATGAGGCTCATCGCCTCGTTGCGCGTCGCCGCGTCGCGCAGCTGGCCGCGGACCGCCGACGTGATGGTCTTCGCGCCGGGCTTGCGGATGCCGCGCATCGACATGCACATGTGCTCGCACTCCACGACCACGATCACGCCACGCGGCTCCAGGATCTCCATCAACGAGTCGGCGATCTGCGTCGTCAGCCGCTCCTGCACCTGCGGACGGCGGGCGTAGACGTCGACGAGCCGGGCCAGCTTGGACAGACCGGTGATCTTGCCACTGGTGGCGGGGATGTAGCCGACGTGCGCGACGCCGCGGAAGGGCACCAGATGGTGTTCACAGGTCGAGAACACCTCGATGTCCTTCACCAGGACCATCTCGTCGTGCCCCAGGTCGAACGTCGTGGTGAGCACGTCCTCGGGCTCCTGCCACAGCCCCGCGAATATCTCCTTGTACGCCCGGGCCACCCGTCCCGGCGTCTCGCGCAGACCCTCGCGGTCCGGGTCCTCGCCGACCGCGATGAGGAGCTCTCGTACGGCGTTCTCCGCGCGCTTCTCGTCGAATTCGCCGATCGTGCCCTCGCCGTCCAGCGTCACGGGGTCGGTCATCTGGTCCTCGTTCCTGTGGATCTCGCGCGTGCCGGTCGACGCGTCCAAAACATGCGGGCAGACGAAAAGCCGCGCCCCCCAGGCTAAAACCTGGGGGGCGCGGCATTCATTCCGGGCCTGGTGGAGGCCACCGGGAGCCAGGAATCAGCTCTCGGTGCGGTCCTCCGGGGCCGCCTCCGTCGCCGGGACGGACTCCGTCGCGTTGGCGATGGCCGGTGTCGAGCCATTCGCCCCGTTCGTCAGTGACAGCTCCTTGGGGGAGAGCACCGGCGGGCGGGTGGACGGGGTGCGCCGCGAGGAGCCGGTCCACGCGGGGCGGGCCGGGCGCTTGACGATCGGAGCGAAGACCTCAGCGATCTGCTCCTTGCTCAGCGTCTCCTTCTCCAGCAGCTGGAGCACCAGCGCGTCGAGGACGTCGCGGTTCTCGACCAGGATTTCCCAGGCCTCGTTGTGCGCGTTCTCGATGAGCTTCTTGACCTCTTCGTCGACGAGCGCGGCAACCTCTTCCGAGTAGTCGCGCGGGTGCGACATCTCCCGGCCCAGGAAGGGCTCGGTGTTGTCGCCGCCGAACTTGATCGCGCCGAGACGCTCGGTCATGCCGTACTGCGTGACCATCGCGCGGGCCGTTGCGGTGGCCTTCTCGATGTCGTTCGCAGCGCCCGTGGTGGGGTCGTGGAAGACAAGCTCCTCGGCCGCACGCCCGCCCAGCATGTACGCGAGCTGGTCCAGCATCTCGTTGCGCGTGGTCGAGTACCTGTCCTCGTCGGGCAGGACCATCGTGTAGCCGAGGGCACGGCCGCGCGACAGGATCGTGATCTTGTGGACCGGGTCCGAGTTCGGAGATGCCGCCGCGACCAAGGCGTGACCGCCCTCGTGGTACGCGGTGATCTTCTTCTCCTTGTCGGACATGATCCGGGTCCGCTTCTGCGGGCCCGCGACCACACGGTCGATCGCCTCGTCCAGCATGTTGTTGTCGACCAGCTTGCCGTTGCTGCGCGCGGTGAGCAGCGCCGCTTCGTTCAGCACGTTCGCCAGGTCCGCGCCGGTGAAGCCCGGCGTGCGGCGGGCGACGGCCGACAGGTCGACGTCCGGAGCGACCGGCTTGCCCTTCTGGTGAACCTTGAGGATCTCCAGACGGCCCTGCATGTCCGGACGGTCGACCGCGATCTGGCGGTCGAAGCGGCCGGGGCGCAGAAGGGCCGGGTCGAGGATGTCGGGCCGGTTCGTGGCGGCGATCAGGATGACGCCGCCCTTCACGTCGAAGCCGTCCATCTCGACGAGCAGCTGGTTGAGCGTCTGCTCGCGCTCGTCGTGCCCGCCGCCGAGGCCGGCGCCGCGGTGGCGGCCGACCGCGTCGATCTCGTCGACGAAGACGATCGCCGGAGCGTTCGCCTTGGCCTGCTCGAAGAGGTCACGGACCCGGGAGGCACCGACACCGACGAACATCTCGACGAAGTCGGAACCCGAGATCGAGTAGAAGGGGACGCCGGCCTCACCCGCGACAGCGCGCGCGAGCAGCGTCTTACCCGTACCAGGAGGCCCGTACAGGAGCACGCCCTTGGGGATCTTCGCCCCGACGGCCTGGAACTTCGCCGGCTCCTGGAGGAACTCCTTGATCTCCTGGAGCTCCTCGACCGCCTCGTCCGAGCCCGCGACGTCCGAGAACGTCGTCTTCGGGGTGTCCTTGGTGATGAGCTTCGCCTTGGACTTCCCGAAGTTCATGACTCGGGAGCCGCCGCCCTGCATCTGATTCATCAGGAACAGGAAGACGACGACGATGAGGACGAAGGGGAGCAGAGACAGCAGGATGCCGACGAACGGGTTCTGCTTGGACGGCGAAACCGTGTAGCCGTCCGGAATCTGCTTGTTCTGGTACTTGTCCTGCAGAGTGTTGGCCAGGTTCACGCCCTGGTCGCCGATGTAGCTCGCCTGGATCTTTGAGCTGCCGCCGACCTTCTCGCCGTTCTTGAGCGAGACCTTGATGATCTGCTCGTCGCCGGTGGTGATCTTGGCCGACTCGACCTTGTTGTCATTGATCGCCTGGACGACCTGGCCGGTGTCCACCGTCTTGTAGCCGCCGGACGAACCGACGACCTGCATCAACACGACCACGGCAAGGACGGCCAGCACGATCCACATGACCGGCCCACGGAAGTATCGCTTCACGTCCATCCATACGGAGCGGTGCCGCCCCGTCCCTCCTGCCATAGTGAGTTTGATAAAGACTGTTCTTCGGACGGTACCCCAGCATTGTCACCCGAAGCCGCAGGGGACCGCTGGCAATCCCGTCCACGCATGCTCCAACGGCGCGAAACCCGCTGGGGTTCCCGATCCGTCTTACGGAGTCCGGTACCCGGGGGTTCAGCCGCCGTAGACGTGGGGCGCGAGCGTACCGACGAACGGGAGGTTGCGGTACTTCTCGGCATAGTCCAGGCCGTACCCGATGACGAATTCGTTCGGGATGTCGAAGCCGACCCACTCCACGTCGATCGCGACCTTGGCCGCCTCAGGCTTGCGCAAGAGCGTGCACACCTTGAGAGAGGCGGGCTCGCGGGAGCCGAGGTTGGAAATCAGCCAGGACAGGGTCAGCCCGGAGTCGATGATGTCCTCGACGACGAGGACATGCTTGCCCTTGATGTCGGTGTCGAGGTCCTTGAGGATCCGCACCACACCGGAGGACTGCGTGCCGGCGCCGTACGAGGACACCGCCATCCAGTCCATGGTGACGGGGGTGGACAGCGCACGCGCGAGGTCCGCCATGACCATCACGGCGCCCTTGAGGACTCCGACGATCAGCAGATCCTTGCCCGCGTACTCCGCGTCGATCTTCGCGGCCAGCTCAGCCAGCTTCGCGTCGATCTCTTCCTTGGTGATGAGCACCGACTTGAGGTCGGTGCCCATGTCTTTCGCGTCCACCCGCATCACTTTCGGTCGTCCCACCGGCTACCCGTTCCCTCCCCGGAGGGGGGTGGGATTCAGCCTTGCCGAATCACCAGTCTGCCACCCTGGCGCTGAGCGACGACTTTGCCCGGGAGATTGATGGCCCCCTGGCCGCGCCAACCGGTGATCAGCCGGTCGACTTCCTCGATGTGACGGGCGAACAGCGAACCGGCCGGGGCGCCCGCCTCGATGGCGGCGCGGCGCAGGATGCGGCGGCGTACAGCGGGCGGCAGGGCGTAGAGCTTCGCGCACTCCAAGAGACCGGCCGCATCCCGTACGGAGGCCTCGGCCTGGCGGGCCCAGGCGTCCAGGGCGTCGGCGTCGTCGCGGGAGAGCTGGGCCGTACGCGCGAGGGCCCCGACGACGCCCTTGCCGAGGGCCTTCTCCAGGGCGGGCAGACCCTCGTGACGCAGCCGCGAGCGGGTGTAGGCCGGGTCGGTGTTGTGCGGGTCGTCCCAGACGGGCAGCGACTGCACCATGCAGGCCTTGCGTGCGGTCTGCCGGTCCAGGTGCAGGAACGGGCGGCGGTAACGGCCGTCGGCCCCCGAGACCGCGGCCATTCCGGACAGGGAGCGGATGCCCGAGCCGCGGGCGAGGCCGAGCAGGACCGTCTCGGCCTGATCGTCGCGGGTGTGGCCGAGGAGGACGGCGGTGGCGCCATGGCGCTCGGCGGCGGCGTCCAGGGCGGCGTACCGGGCGTCGCGGGCCGCGGCCTCGGGCCCGCCGTCGCGGCCGACGGTGACGGCGATGCACTCGGCCGGGGTCAGCCCCAGCTCGGTGAGGCGCAGCATGACTTCGTCGGCGCGCAGATCGGAGCCGGGCTGCAGACCGTGGTCGACGGTGATGCCACCGGCGCGGATGCCGAGTTTGGGGGCTTCGAAGGCGAGGGCGGAGGCGAGCGCCATGGAGTCGGCGCCGCCGGAGCACGCGACGAGCACGAGCGGCGTCGACGGCTGCTCGTGCGGGGGCTGGGCGGGGTTGGGTGTGCGCCGCGTACCGGGGGCGGGCACGCGCTCCGCGCCCGGGGTGGCGGGGCGCGCAGCGCCTGAGGCGGGCGCGCGCCGGGTGTCGGGGGCGGGCGGGTGCTCGGTGAGGATGTCGTGGAGTACGCGGCGAACCGCCAGGCGTATCGCCGCGACCGCAGGATGGGGACCCATGTCCGGTTCCCTTCATGAAGTTTTCGGGGGGTGAGCCCGAGGTTCGGTCACTCAGAGTGTGTAGATGGTGACAGAACCGGGCCGTTCCCCGAGCATTGCACGCCTACCCATGGCTCACGGTCCCTCGGACGGGTGATTGGAGGGGCGTTCGCCTGCCGTCGGCCGGATTCGTTTCACGACCCTCGCGCAGGGTTCACGACTCCGCCTTGCGGTGCACCCGCGCGACCCAGTCCGCCGGTTTGGCGATCTCCGTCTTGGTCGGGAGGGTGTTCGGGGAGGTCCACACACGGTTGAACCCGTCCATGCCGACCTGGTCGACGACGGCTCGTACGAACCGCTCGCCGTCCCTGTACTGCCTCAGTTTGGCGTCCAAACCGAGCAGCTTGCGCAGGGCCATGTCCAGGCGGGAAGCGCCCTTGGCGCGGCGCTGCTGGAACTTCTCGCGGATCTCGCCCACGGACGGGACGACGGCGGGACCCACTCCGTCCATCACGAAGTCCGCGTGGCCCTCCAGGAGCGACATCACGGCGGTCAGCCGGCCGAGGATCTCCCGCTGCGCGGGCGTCTGCACGATTTCCACCAGGGAACGGCCGCCGTCGTCCTCCTCGGTGTCGGGGCGTCCGCCCGCGAGTGACTGGGCGGCCTCCCGGATGCGCTCCAGGACGGTCATGGGGTCGACCTCGGTCTCCCCCAAGAAAGACTGGATTTCGCCCTCCAAGTGGTCGCGCAGCCAGGGCACGGCGGTGAACTGGGTACGGTGCGTCTCCTCGTGGAGGCACACCCACAGGCGGAAGTCGTGGGGCTGTACGTCGAGTTCGCGCTCCACGTGCACGATGTTCGGGGCGACCAGCAGGAGCCTGCCGCCGCCGTTCTCTCCGGCCGGGAGTTCGCGGGTCGCGGGGGCAAAGGTCTCGTACTGTCCGAGGACCCGCGACGACAGGAACGACAGCAGCATGCCCAGCTCCACGCCGGTGACCTTGCCGCCGACGGCGCCGAGGACGGCTCCGCCCGGGCTGCTGCCCCGCCGCTCGTGCATCTTGTCCAGGAGTGGCTTGAGGATCTCCCGGAACCCGGCGACGTTGGCCCGCACCCAGCCGGGGCGGTCGACGACGAGTACGGGGGTGTCGTGCACGATGTCCTCGCCCATACGAGTAAAGCCCCGGACGTGCTCCTCCGAGGCTTTCGCGTGCCGGCGCAGTTCCGCGACGACGGCGCGGGCCTCGTCGCGGCTCACTTCGGGGCCCGGCCGCACGAGCCGGGTCGCGGTCGCTACCGCGAGATTCCAGTCGACCATCTCGGCACCACCGATGCTCGTCATGCGTCAACCGTACGTGAGCGTGTCCGGCTGCGGTTAGGGGTACGGCTCGCTGGGCGCCCCTGCCGAGGGGCCGACGGTGCCTTTGGTGCCCTTGGGGTGCCGTCGCTTTGGTTCGCACCCGGCGCTGGTGGCTGTGCCCACCCTCCCCCATCGCCCCGCGGGACGACTGCCCGCAGCGGTAGCGGCTGCGGTCCGCCGTCCTCGCGCCCCACTGGACGAACTACCTGCACCCGCACGTCGCCAGGGCTGTTGCCGTGTGGTCCAAGGCCGTGCGGGCCTCCAGGGCGTTCGGGGGATGGGTCTCGTCGGAGGTCAGGAAGGCGAAGGCGAGGAGGCGGCCGTCGGTGTCGACGACCGTGCCGGCGAGGGTGTTGACGCCGGTCAGGGTGCCGGTCTTGGCGCGGACGACACCGGTGGCGGAGGGGTCGTCGGTGTAGCGGGCGCTGAGGGTGCCGGTGAAGCCCGCGATGGGCAGGCCGGTCAGGACCGTACGGAGTTCGGGGTGGGCCGGGTCGCCGGACCTGGCCAGCAGCGCGGTGAGCAGGTCGGCCGACAGCCGGTCGGCGCGGTTGAGGCCGCTGCCGTCCGCGAAGTCGGCGCCGCCCAGCGGGAGTCCGAGCTTCTTCAGCTGCGCGGGGATCGCCTTCGCGCCACCGTCGAAGCTCGGCTGCTCGCCCGAGGCGAGGGCGACCTGGCGGGCCAGGGCCTCCGCGATGTCGTTGTCGCTGTTGGTCAGCATCCGCTCGACCAGGGCGGACAGGGGCGGCGAGGAGACCGAGGCGAGGGCCTGGGAGCGACTGGTCGCCTTCGAGGGGCCGGGGGACGTCGTCTTGATGCCCTGGCCCTGGAGCAGGCCCGCGAACTTGCGGGCCGCGTCGGCCGCCGGATCCCGAACGCGCTCGACCGGTCCGCTGATGGAGTCGTCGGGGCGGGCCTCGTCGACCATCAGGGCGGTGACCTGCGCGAGATTGCCGTTGTTTCCGATGGGGTGCGTCGCGGGACCGGCGTACAGCGAGGTGTCGTACGAGAGCGTCACCTGGTCCATGTGACGGGCCTTCAGGGCGGTCGCCGTGTCGGCGGCGAGGGTCCGCAGGCTCGCCCAGCCCTGGGGGTCCTTATGGGCCGTCAGCGTCGGGTCGCCGCCGCCGACGAGCACGACTTCCCCCGTGTCGGGCTCCAGGACCGTACGCGTCTGGATGCGGTGGTCGGGGCCCGGCGCCGAGAGGGCGGCGACCGCGGTGGCGATCTTCGTGGTGGAGGCCGGGATCTGGACCTCGTCGGCACCCTTGCCGTACAGCCGCTTGCCGGTGGCCACGTCGACGACGACAGCGGTGCGCCGGGCGCCGAGGACGGCGTTGTCCAGGAGCGGGTCAAGGACGTCCGCGAGGGCCTTCTCGGCGGGCGCGGGCATCCTGCCCGAGGAGCCGCCGAGCCGGGGCAGTACGGAGGCCGCACTGGGCGCGGGCTGGGGTGACTTGCGGGACGTATCGGACGTATGGCCGTGATCTATGCCACCCTCACCCTCCCGCGATGCGGCCCAGTCGCGCTCCGCCGTACGCTGACCGGAGGAGTCCCAGGGACCGGCCGCGGCCACCGCCCCGGCCGCGAGCGCCAGGCCCACGGTGGCGGCGACGGCCGTGAGCTGCGGGATCGTGAACTGCACGGGGCGCGGCCGCACGGCTTGAGTGATCCGCGTCACATGCGGTTTCGCCGTCCGCGCGATCCGCAGCACATGCGGTCTCGCGGCCCGCCAAGCCCTCAGCTCTGGCACGACCACCAGCCCCTTTCGCGATCACACACCTGCGTGAGGGACACTTAATCACCAGAACTATGTGTTGATCATGGAGGAGCCACCGGTGGAGTTCGACGTCACGATCGAGATTCCGAAGGGTTCGCGGAACAAGTACGAGGTGGACCACGAGACCGGTCGGATCCGCCTGGACCGTCGACTCTTCACCTCGACCAGCTACCCGGCCGACTACGGCTTCGTCGAGAACACCCTCGGCGAGGACGGCGACCCGCTGGACGCCCTGGTCATCCTGGACGAGCCGACCTTCCCCGGCTGCCTCATCCAGTGCCGCACGATCGGCATGTTCCGCATGACCGACGAGGCCGGCGGCGACGACAAGCTGCTGTGCGTCCCCGCGCACGACCCGCGTGTGGAGCACCTGCGGGACATCCACCACGTGTCGGAGTTCGACCGCCTGGAGATCCAGCACTTCTTCGAGGTCTACAAGGACCTGGAGCCCGGTAAGTCCGTCGAGGGCGCCAACTGGGTGGGCCGTACGGAGGCCGAGGCCGAGATCGAGCGTTCCTACAAGCGCCTCAAGGAGCAGGGCGGTCACTGACCACCCCGTCTTCCGTTCGGGCCGCGCGATCCTGAAGGGGTCGCGCGGTCCGTTCGTGTATCCGTACGCATACTGAGGCATACGGAAGGTACGTACGAGACACGCACGCACGCGAGAGGCTGGGCACGAGCTGGTGGCGGAGCCGGAGGCGGTAGACCGCAAGCCGCAGTCGGACGAGGCGAGGAGTGCCTTCAGCCCGCCTGCCGGTGTGGCGGCGCCAGGGCCCCCGGCGGTCGACGACGAGTCGTCGACGACGTCCGAGTTCGCACTCCCCAAGGGGCTCGACGTGCCGCAGCCGGCCACGGCCGAGTCCGAGGGATCGGCGTTCAGCACGCCGCGCACGTACAGCGCGAAGCACGCCCCGCCCGCCTTCACACCGCCCGCCGGCATCCCCGCGGTGAACCTGACCAAGGACGCACCCTGGCAGGACCGGATGCGCACGATGCTGCGCATGCCGGTGACCGAGCGGCCCGCGCCCGAACCGGTCCACAAGGAGGACGAGTCGGGGCCCGCCGTCCCGCGCGTGCTCGACCTCACGTTGCGTATCGGCGAGTTGCTGCTCGCGGGCGGTGAGGGCGCCGAGGACGTGGAGGCGGCGATGTTCGCCGTGTGCCGCTCCTACGGCCTGGACCGCTGTGAGCCGAACGTCACCTTCACCCTGCTGTCCATCTCGCACCAGCCGTCCCTGGTGGAGGATCCGGTGACGGCGTCGCGGACCGTACGCCGCCGGGTCACCGACTACACGCGGCTCGCGGCCGTGTTCCGGCTCGTCGACGACCTGAGCGACCCGGAGAACGCGATCTCCCTCGAAGAGGCCTACCGGCGGCTCGCCGAGATGCGGCGCAACCGGCACCCGTATCCGGGCTGGGTACTGACCGCCGCCAGTGGACTGCTCGCGGGCGCGGCCTCCGTACTCGTCGGCGGTGACGCCATCGTGTTCGTCGCGGCGGCGCTCGGCGCGATGCTGGGCGACCGGCTCGCCTGGCTGTGCGCCGGGCGTGGGCTGCCGGAGTTCTACCAGTTCACGATGGCCGCGATGCCGCCCGCCGCGATCGGCGTCGCACTCACGGTGGCACACGTCGACGTGAAGGCCTCCGCGGTGATCACCGGTGGGCTGTTCGCGCTGCTGCCCGGGCGGGCGCTCGTGGCGGGCGTGCAGGACGGACTGACCGGCTTCTACATCACCGCGTCCGCGCGCCTGCTCGAAGTCATGTACTTCTTTGTGGGCATCGTCGTCGGCGTCCTGGTAGTGCTCTATTTCGGCGTGAAACTGGGCGCCCAGCTCAACCCGGACACGGCGCTGAACATCTCCGATCGGCCCCTGCTCCAGATCGCCGCGTCCATGCTGCTGTCGCTCACCTTCGCGATCCTGCTCCAGCAGGAACGGGCCACCGTGCTCCCGGTGACCCTCAACGGGGGCGTGGCCTGGTCGGTGTACGGGGCGATGCACTACGCGGGCGGGATCTCACCAGTGGCCTCGACGGCCGTCGCCGCGGGCCTGGTTGGCCTGTTCGGGCAGCTGCTGTCGCGCTACCGGTTCGCCTCCGCGCTGCCGTACACGACGGCCGCGATCGGGCCCCTGCTGCCAGGGTCGGCCACCTACTTCGGGCTGCTGTCGATCGCCCAGAACGAGGTCGACAAAGGGCTGGTGTCCCTCACCAAGGCCGCGGCCCTCGCCATGGCCATCGCGATCGGCGTGAACCTGGGGTCGGAGATCTCGCGGCTGTTCCTGAGAGTGCCGGGCGCGAGTGCGGCGGGGCGCCGCGCGGCCAAGCGGACGCGCGGATTCTGAGGCCCCCGCGTCAGCTCTGCGGGTAGCCCTGGCCCTGGCCGTACGGCTGCTGCGGATAGCCCTGGGGGTACGGCTGCTGGGGGTACTGCTGACCGTGGGGCTCGCCTTGCGGGTAGGCCTGGCCCTGGTCGTAGCCCTGCTCGTAGCTCTGGTCGTAACCCTGGGTGTAGCCCTGGTCCGAGCCGTACTGCTGCTGGTACGGCTCTTGGTACTGCTGCTGGTAGGGCTCCTGGTACTGCTGCTGGGGGTAGCCCTGATCCTGGTTGCCGTACGGCTGGCCCTGGTGCCCGTACGGCTGGTCCTGGCCCTGCTGGATCGGGGGGACGCGCAGCGGCCGTGTGGCGTCGTCCATGACCGGCGGGGCGGCCTGGGTGCGGGGCTGGGCCTGGGCGGGCTCCTGCGGGGGGTTCTTCTTGGCCTTGGAGCGGGCCCTCAGGAACTCGATGGCGATCGGGACCACCGAGACGAGGACGATCAGGATCAGGATCGCCTCGATGTTCTTGTGGACGAAGTCGATGTTGCCCAGCCAGGAGCCGAGCAGCGTGACGCCCGCGCCCCACAGGACGCCACCGATGACGTTGAAGGTGATGAACGAGCGGTACTTCATGCCGCTGACACCGGCGATGATCGGTGTGAACGTGCGCACGATGGGCACGAAGCGGGCCAGGACCAGGGACTTGGGCCCGTACTTCTCGAAGAACTCGTGGGCCTTGACCACGTTCTCCTGCTTGAAGAGGCGAGAGTCCGGCCGGTTGAAGAGCGAAGGGCCGACCTTCTTACCGAAGAGGTAACCCGCCTGGTCGCCGAGGATCGCGGCAAGGCAGATCAGCCCAATGGCCGCCCACAGGGGAAAGTCCATCGCGCCCGTGGTGATCAGCAGGCCGCAGGTGAACAGCAGCGAGTCACCCGGCAGGAAGAAGCCGATGAGCAGGCCGGACTCGGCGAAGACGATGAGGAGCAGGCCCCAGATGCCGAAGTTGTCCAGGAGCGCGTTCGGATCCAGCCAGCTTGGACCGAGGGCGAGCGTCGTCACGGTTCCGGGCTCCTGAGGATTGAGGAAGGTACGGCGGTACGGATCGGCCGGCCAAAGCTATCAACGCAATGTGTCCTCGCCAGGTTCCACCGGTGTCTCCAGGATGCACTGTGCGCCGGCTGGGACAAAGCTGTGATCCATGGGCATCGAAGAATACGGCGGCGGCCAGGGACCTCAGTCGGACGTCCTGGTCGTGACGACGAACGACGTACCCGGCCACCGCGTCCAGCAGGTCATCGGCGAGGTCTTCGGCCTCACCGTGCGCTCCCGCCACCTGGGCAGCCAGATCGGCGCGGGCCTGAAGTCGATGATCGGCGGGGAGCTCAAGGGGCTCACCAAGACGCTGGTACAGACACGCAACCAGGCCATGGAGCGGCTCGTCGAGCAGGCACGCGCGCGTGGCGCCAACGCCGTGCTGATGTTCCGCTTCGATGTGACGGAGGCGGCGGACGTGGGCACGGAGGTGTGCGCGTACGGCACTGCGGTGGTCCTGGCCCGGGAGTAGGCGCCCGGGCCAGGGGACTTACGAGGTGTGCCGGGCGGCGTTCGCGGTGATCGCCTCCCTGAGGTGCTCGGCGAGGCCCGGCCGCATGGAGTCGTAGAACTCCTTGAAGCGCTCGTCGGACACATACATCCCGCCGAGGCACTGGTGGAGCTCGTACGCACACTCGTAGAACCACTTGCAGATGTGCTGCCGGTGCTCCTCGGCCATGTCCATGGCCCGTTCGCCGGTCGGCGGCTCGCCGGTGGCCATCAGGGCGTCGTAGCGCTCGCCCCATGAGGCCATCTCGTCCTGCATGCGCTTCCAGTCGTCCTTGGTGTAGCGGGCGGTACGGCGCTGCGACTCGGCGTACGCCTCCGTGCCGCCCCAGCGCTGCTCCGCTTCCTCGGTGTACTGCTCGGGGTCCTTGTCCCCGAAGACCTCGAACTTCTCCTCGGGCGTGAGGTTGATGCCCATCGTGCGTGCCTCCATGGCGTGCTCCACGGCCGCGGCCATCTTCTGCAGCTTCTCGATCCGGGCGGTCAGCAGTTCGTGTTGGCGGCGCAGGTGCGCGCGCGGGTCTGCCTTTCCGGTGGCCTGATCGTCGAGCAGGGCCGCGACCTCGTCGAGCGGAAAGCCGAGTTCCCGGTAGAACAGGATCTGCTGCAGCCGGTCGAGGTCGGCGTCGCTGTAGCGCCGGTGGCCCGCGTGGCTGCGCTCGCTGGGCACCAGCAGCCCGATCTCGTCGTAGTGGTGCAGCGTGCGCACCGTGACACCGGCGAAACCGGCGACCTGGCCCACTGAGTAGCTCACTTCCGCTCCCTTGTCGGTACGCGCTTCACGATGGGCCCTCACGCGACGTGAGGTGCAAGTCCGAATCCTCGGGATGTTGCGCCCGTTATGCCCGCTTATGGTGAGCCCGTGGCCCAGGACACCGCGCAGCAGACATCCGCCTCCCCGGCGAGCCCCGCGCGAGCCCTGCTGCCGCTGATCCTCCCCGCTCTCGTCGTCGGCGTGGTGGCGAGCCTGCTCTTCCTCGGCGTGAGCGCGCTGGCCGAGCAGCTCCAGGACGTGCTCTGGCAGCACCTTCCCGACGCGCTGGGCGTGGGCCGGTACTCCGTGCTGTGGATGATCGTCGTCCTCACCGCCACCGGCGTGCTGGTCGGGCTCGTGGTGTGGAGGGCGCCAGGACACGCGGGGCCCGACCCGGCGACCCTGGGGCTCGCGGCCGCCCCGATGCCGCCCGCCGTGCTGCCGGGCCTGCTGGTCGCGACCGCGCTGATGCTGGCCGGCGGTCCGAGCCTCGGGCCGGAGAACCCGATCATCGCCACCAACGTCGCGCTCGCTTTCTGGCTGGGACGCAGGTTCGCGCCACGGCTGCCGGGCGGGCTGTGGGCGGCACTGGCCGAGGCGGCCACGATCGGCGCGCTGTTCGGGACGCCGGTCGCGGCGGCGCTGCTCATCTCCGAGGCGCTCGCGGGCCAGCAGCTGAAGGGGCTGCTGTGGGACAACCTCTTCGGGCCGCTCACGGCCGCCGCCGCGGGCGCCATGACCACCACTCTGGTGGCCCATCCCACGTTCGACCTGCATCTGCCCGCGCTGGGCCGGCCCGGCTGGAGCGATCTCCTGGCCGCGCTGGTGATCGCGTCCGCGGCCGCGCTGTTCGGCATGGTCGCGGTCTGTGCCTTCCCGTACGTCCACGCCGCCTTCTCGCGCCTGCGGCACCCCATGGTGGCGCTTCCGGTCGGCGGACTGGTTCTCGGCCTGCTGGGCGCCCTGGGCGGCCATCTCACGCTCTTCAAGGGCCTGGGCGAGGTCGCGGAGCTGGCGCGGCATCCCGACGGCTGGTCGGCCGGGCAGTTCGCCACGATGACCGTGGTGAAGCTGGCGGCGCTGCTCGTCGCCGCGTCCTGCGGTTTCCGCGGCGGCCGGATCTTCCCGTCCGTCTTCATCGGCGCCGCCTTCGGCCTGTTCGCCCACGCGCTGGTTCCCGCCGTCCAACCCGCGCTGGGCGTGTCCGCGGGCGTGCTGGGCATGCTCCTTGCCATCACCCGGCAGGGCTGGGTGAGCCTGTTCACGGCCGCCGTTCTGGTGGCCTCGCCCGCGATCCTCGCCCTGCTGTGCATCGCCTCGCTGCCGGCCTGGCTGCTGGTGACCGGCCGGCCGCAAATGCAACTGCGCGAAGACGGAACCCCGATCCGGTGAACCGCCGGGACGCTCTGATCCGATGAGGCAGTAGGACGCCCCGCCCTTCCGACCCGATGGGAGACCACATGCCGCTCCACCAAGGCCAAGAGAAGCCCGACGAGCACCCCATGTCCGTCAACCCGTTCTTCGGGGAGACCAATCCGGTCAGCGGCATGGTCGAGGCCCCGCCCAAACACCGGCTCCCCGAGGGGCCGCTGCCGCCCACGACCGCGTATCAACTCGTCCACGACGAGCTGATGCTGGACGGGAACGCGCGGCTGAATCTCGCCACCTTCGTCACCACCTGGATGGAGCCGCAGGCCGACGTCCTGATGAGCGAGTGCCGGGACAAGAACATGATTGACAAGGATGAGTACCCGCGCACGGCCGAGCTGGAGCGGCGCTGCGTGGCGATGCTCGCCAACTTGTGGAACGCGCCGAACCCGTCCGCTGTGGTGGGCTGTTCGACCACCGGCTCCAGCGAAGCCTGCATGCTCGCCGGCATGGCGCTGAAGCGACGCTGGACACGGCGGAACGCGGACCGCTACCCCTCCAAAGACGCCCGCCCGAACCTGGTGATGGGCATCAATGTCCAGGTCTGCTGGGAGAAGTTCTGCAACTTCTGGGAGGTCGAGGCCCGCCAAGTCCCCATGGAGGGCGACCGTTTCCACCTGGACCCGCAGGCGGCGGCCGAGCTGTGCGACGAGAACACGATCGGGGTCGTCGGCATCCTCGGCTCCACCTTCGACGGGTCGTACGAGCCGATCGCCGACCTGTGCGCGGCGCTCGACGAGCTCCAGGAGCAGACGGGCCTCGACGTCCCCGTCCATGTCGACGGCGCCTCCGGAGCGATGGTCGCGCCCTTCCTCGACGAGGACCTGGTCTGGGACTTCCGGCTGCCGAGGGTGTCGTCGATCAACACCTCGGGGCACAAGTACGGCCTGGTCTACCCCGGTGTCGGCTGGGCGCTGTGGCGGTCGCCGACGGAACTGCCCGAGGAACTCGTCTTCCGGGTCAACTATTTGGGCGGCGACATGCCGACCTTCGCGCTCAACTTCTCCCGTCCCGGGGCCCAGGTCGTGGCGCAGTACTACACGTTCCTGCGCCTGGGTCGCGCGGGATACCGCGCCGTGCAGCAAACCACCCGCGACGTGGCCCGCGGGCTCGCCGAGCACGTCGAGGCGCTGGGCGACTTCAGACTCCTCACCCGCGGCGACGAACTGCCGGTCTTCGCCTTCACGACGGCGCCCGAGGTGACCGCGTACGACGTCTTCGAGGTCTCCCGGCGCATGCGGGAACGGGGCTGGCTGTTGCCCGCGTACACCTTCCCGCCCCACCGCGAGGACCTGTCGGTGCTGCGCGTGGTCTGCCGCAACGGCTTCTCGAACGACCTCTCCGACCTCTTCGTCGAAGACCTCAGCCGGATGCTCCCCGAACTCCGGCGACAGCAAAGCCCGATGACGCGAGACAGGGAGGTGGCGACCAGCTTCCACCACTAGGGAGCGCTGAAGAAGCCGAGGCCTCCGGCGATCTCGGTCAGCCCCGGTCCCCTGGATGAGGTGTTCCCGTCGCGTACGGGTTGTTCTCGCCCTCCTTGAGGACGCCGACGAAGGGCTCGCCCTCCCCCGCGAACGTGTAGGCGCCGTTCTCGATGCGGGCGATCAGGCCGCGCGTCCACTCGGCGTCGGCATCGGCGGAGTGGACCCAGAGGTTCATGATCTCGCCGATGTGACCGAGCTGTTCCGGGCCGTTCTCGGGCACGTAGTGCTCAGTCACGGCGGACCGCCACTCCTCGATCTTCCGGATCCGCTCCTTCAGGAGCGCCACCGCCTCATCCCTCGGCAGGTCGACGATGAAGCCGATGCCCGCCGACTGGACGTCCATCTTCTGGTCGTACGAGGTCAGCGACTCACGCAACAGCGCCAGGAACTCCTCGGTGCCCTTGTCCGTGATCTCGTACTCGGTGCGCGGCGGACCGCCGGCCGTGGAGGGCGCGATCTCGTGGGCGTGCAGCAGTCCCTGTTTCGCCATGTGCTTGAGGGCGTGGTAGATCGAGCCGGGCTTGGCGTTGGACCACTCGTGCGCGCCCCAGTACTCCAGGTCGTTGCGCACCTGGTAGCCGTGGGCCCGCCCGTGCTGGCGGACGGCACCCAGCACCAGGAGACGGATCGCTGACATGCGGTCCAGGCTATTGCCCCGGCCTCAGCCCGCCTGCTCCCGGGCCACCAGCTCGAAGGCGGTCGCGCCGTCCAGGGACTCGCGGATGATGTCGGCGTGGCCCGCGTGCCGCGCGGTCTCGCGGATCAGATGCAGCGCCAGCCAGCGCATCGAGACCCGCTCCTGCGGCGGGAACCAGGGGTCGTTCGGGAGCGCGAAGCTGTCGTCGAGGCTGGGCACCGAGCGGAAGAACGCCTCCGTCTCGGCGGCGACCTTCTCCCAGTGCTCGAGCTGCGACTCGACGGTCTCGCCGTCGACCAGCACGAAACACTCGTGCCAGTTCGCCTCGTCGCGCTGCACGGTCGGCGGTTCGCCCTTGGCCCGCGCGATCCACCCCTGCTCGGTCTCCGCGACATGCTTGAGCAGCCCCGACAGCGACAGCTCACTCGCACTGGGACGCGACGCCGCCTGCTCCTCGGTCAGCCCCAGCACCGCCCGGCGGATGCCGCCGCGCTGTTCCTCGAGGAAGGACAGCAGCGCCCCGCGCTCGTCGCCCTGAGCCTCCGCCGCAACGTGAGTAACCATGACCGGCCGCCTTTCATCGGGTCCTCTTGCCTGACACCGACGAAGCTACGGGGCCTTGCGGTCAGCTTCTGTCCGCAAGGAGTCTGTCCGCAAGGAGTCGGGCCGCCAACCGGACCGGAGAAGCGGCGCGGCACGGCGGTAGGAACGCTGCCCCCTCACTCGGGCGAGCGACGCCGCGGTCGGGCCGGGAACAGCATGAGCGCGCGGCGCGGCGCAGCAGGCGGTACGGGCACCCGCCCGCAGCGAGGGAACTCAGAACGGGAAGAAGCTTCGTCCGTGCTGGACCGAGATCCACTTCTGGGTGGTGAAGGCGTCGACGGTCGTTTCGCCGTTCAGGCGGCCGATGCCGGAGTGCTTCTCGCCGCCGAAGGGGACGAGGGGCTCGTCGTGAACGGTGCCGTCGTTGACGTGAAACATGCCGGTGTCGATCTGCTTGGCGAAGTTCACGCCGCGCTCGATGTCGCCGCTGTGGACGGCGCCGCTCAGGCCGTACGGGGTGTCGTTGACAAGGCGGACCGCCTCCTCCTCGCCGTCGAAGGGGACGAGGAAGACGACCGGGCCGAAGATCTCCTGCTGGAGCAGGGAGGAGTCGGCGGGGACGCCGGTCAGGACGGAGGGCTCGACCAGGTTGTCGGTCGTCGTGCCGTGGACGAGGGCGGTGGCGCCCTCCGCGATCGCCTGGTCGACGACGCCCGAAATCGCGTCGGCCTGCGAGGAGTTGATGACCGGGCCGATGATGGTCCGGGGGTCGCTGGGGTCGCCGGTCTTCAGCGTCTTGACCTTGGCGACGAACTTCTCGGTGAACTCGGCCTCGACCGACCGGTCCACGAGCACACGGTTGGCGGCCATGCAGACCTGGCCCTGGTGGACGTACCGGCTGAAGACCGCCGCGTCGACCGCGTAGTCGATGTCGGCGTCGTCCAGGACCACCAGCGCGCTGTTGCCGCCGAGTTCGAGGACGGAGCGCTTGAAGTGCGTGGCGCAGACGGTGGCGACATGACGGCCGACCTTGTCCGAGCCGGTGAAGGAGATGACCTTCGGGACCGGGTGCTCGATGAAGGCGTCGCCGATCTCGGCGATGTCGGTGACGACCACGTTCAGCAGGCCGCCGGGCAGGCCCGCCTCCTCCAAGACCTTGGCGACCAGCGTGCCGCCGACGATCGGGGTGTTCTGGTGCGGCTTGAGCACCACACCGTTGCCGAGCGCGAGGGCGGGCGCGACGGACTTGATCGACAGCAGGAAGGGGAAGTTGAAGGGGGAGATGACGCCCACGACGCCCACCGGGACGCGGTAGAGGCGGTTCTCCTTGCCGTCGATCGGCGAGGGGATGATCCTGCCCTCGGGGCGCAGCGCCAGCTGGACCGACTCGCGCAGGAACTCCTTGGCGAGGTGCAGTTCGAAGGCGGCCTTCAGGCGCGTTCCGCCGAGCTCGGCGATGATCACCTCGGTGATCTCCGCCTCGCGCTCCTCGATGACGCGCAGGGCCTTCTCGAAGACCGCGCGACGGGCGTACGCGTTGGTCGCGCCCCATTTCTTCTGGGCGCGCTCGGCCGCGCGGTAGGCCTGATCGACCTCGTCCACCGTGGCTATGGTGATCGACGCCAGCTTCTCGCCGTCGTACGGGTTGAAGTCGATGATGTCCCAGGACCCGGTGCCCGGACGCCACTCGCCGTCGATGTACTGCTGGGCCAGGTCGGTGAAGTAGGACGACATGTGCTCCCTCAATCCCTGTGCTGCCGAAGCAGACATCGCTGCCGAAACAGGCATCCGATCACGGTCTGATCACGCGTCATCGTACTTGTGTTTCAAGGGAGTTGGAGTAGGCCTCTGGAGAGAGCGCAGAGGCGCTTTCAGGACAGCTGGAGCAGCCCCCGGAGCAGGTCGCGGCTCTCCGACAAACCCGGACTGTCCTGCTGCAACTGCTTCAGCGCGCTCTCGTACTGGGTGACGTCCTCGCGCTTGTCGAGGTAGAGCGCGCTGGAGAGCTGTTCCAGGTAGACGACGTCCGACAGGTCGGACTCCGGGAAGCTCAGGATGGTGAAGGAGCCGCTCTCGCCGGAATGGCCGCCGAAGCTGAAGGGCATGACCTGAAGTCGTACGTTCGGACGCTCCGACACCTCGATCAGATGCTGGAGTTGGCCCCGCATGACCTCGCGGTCGCCGTACGGACGGCGCAGGGCGGCCTCGTCGAGGACGATGTGGAACTCCGGGGCGTTCTCCGAGACGAGGTACTTCTGCCGCTCAAGGCGCAGCGCCACGCGCCGGTCGATGTCGGCGGCGGAGGCGCCCTTCATGCCGCGCGCGACGACCGCGTGCGCGTACGCCTCCGTCTGCAACAGGCCGTGCACGAACTGCACTTCGTAGACCCGGATCAGGTGGGCCGCGCCCTCGAGGCCGACATAGGTCGGGAACCAGCTGGGCAGGACGTCGGAGTAACTGTGCCACCAGCCCGCGACGTTGGCCTCTTTCGCGAGCGAGACCAGGGACGTGCGCTCGGCCTCGTCATTGATGCCGTAGAGCGTCAGCAGGTCCTCGACGTCACGCGTCTTGAAGCTCACCCGTCCCAACTCCATGCGGCTGATCTTCGATTCGGAGGCACGGATCGAGTAGCCGGCCGCTTCCCGGGTGATTCCGCGCGCCTCCCGCAGACGCCGGAGATGCGACCCCAGCAGCATCCGCCGCACCACCGAGCCGCTCGTCGACTCCCCAGCGCTCACGTTCTCCGCCTCCCCAACCGTCTTCAAGGGCCGAAGTCTGCCACTAAAACACTTCAAGCAGTACTCGTTCAGTTACGGAAACGGAAAGTAGCCAACGGAGCCGCACAGGAAAACAGCGGCAGACGGGCAACAAGAGGGAAGAAGGTGACAGAAGAAATGAGCAAGAAGTGGTAGAGGAAGGTCCAATTCGGGCGCGTGCACGTGCATCTGCCCTTGCATCTGCTGTACGCATTCGGAACCATGGTCCCCGCGCCACCGCTGCATCGCAACGACCGCGAACACCCGGGAGTGCCTCGCATGGGAACGAATGGATCGACCATGCTCGAACCCTTACGGCAGGGGCTTCCGCCACTCGATCCCGCGGCCGTGTCCAACGCCGCTTCCTGCGCCCTGCCCGCCCGCTACGAAGCGGTGCGCGAGGCACGGCAGTTCACCCGCAGAACGCTGGACCAGTGGGACATCGGCGAGCGTTTCGACGACGTCTGCCTGGTGGTCTCCGAGCTCGTCACCAACGCGCTGCGACACGCGCTGCCCTCGGACACGCCCCGCAAGGACGATCAAGGGCCGCCCGTACGGCTGCACTTGATGCGGTGGACCTCACGTCTGGTGTGCGCGGTGCGCGACCCCAGCCACGACAGCCCGGTCGCGGGCGACTCGGACGACTTCTCGGCGGAGTCGGGCCGCGGCCTCTTCCTGGTCGACTCGTTCGCCGACAGTTGGGGCTGGCACCCGCTCGCCGGAACCCTCAGCGGCAAGGTCGTCTGGGCGCTGTTCCGGCTGCCTCAGCCGGGCCCGGCCGCGGCAACGGCCGAATGACGAACCGCGGCGCTTTTTGGCGCCGCGGTTCTACGCGCGTTACGTGGCGTTGAACAGTCCTCGCGCTCGGTCACGCGGCCCGGCGAGTGTGCTCAGCTCGCTATCAGGTGGTCGAACTCGCCGTCCTTGATGCCCAGCAGCATCGCCTCGATCTCGGCGCGCGTATAGACGAGCGCCGGCCCCTCGGGGAACCGCGAGTTCCGTACGGCCACGTCGCCGCCGGGCAGCCGCGCGAACTCCACGCAGGAGCCCTGCGAGTTGCTGTGTCGGCTCTTCTGCCAGGCCACCCCGTCCAGCGCGGTCGCGGCCATGCCGTTGTACACGTCATCAGCCCTGCCGTTGTACACGTCATCCACGTCGTACACGTCGTGGTCCACAGGTCGCTCCCCGGTCGTGCAGTGGCTGAAGTGGCCATAGATGCAGTGGTCAACTGACCCGGATCATAGCTCTGTTCATGTGCAGATGCATGGGCAGATGCACGTGCACGCGGGGTGGTCCTGCGGTTACAGCTTTTACCTGCGTTTGACTACCGGCTGTCCCTCACCTGACTACGGCCTGCTGCTCAACGGGCCGCAGTCGGTCTACAGCCGGTCCAGCGCCTGCCCCAGAGATCGCAGAACATGCGACCTCCAGCCCCCGTCCATGATCTTCCGCGCCATCATCTGTGCGGGATCGTCCGGATCGAATCCCTCGTGTACTAGGAACAGACGCGTACCGCGGCCCTCGTGTTCCAACGTCCACGTAATGGTCCAGTCCGCAGGACGGCCGGGATCGGCGTCGGCCCACCGGACGCGCAGCATCCGTTCCGCCTCGTAGGCGAGAACGCGCACCTCAACGGTGCCGGAGAAGTTCGAGTTGGGGCGGGGCACGGACGTCAGCAGATACCGGTGGCCGACTTCGAGCCGGAAGTCCTCCGAGCCCGGCATCTGCCACTGGGCGAGCAACTCGGGCTCGGTGAGGGCGCGCCAGACCTTGGCGGGCGGGTGCGGGAGGAACTGATCGACGCGGAGGGTGGTCAGGTCATCCTCTGGAACGGAGTTCATGTCTCGGCATCGTCGGGCATGCGGTCCAGGAGATCGCCGAGGCCCTTGAGCCTGTCGCGCCAGAACCGCTCATACGGATGGAGCCAGTCCTGGACGTCGGCGAGCGGGGCGGCCTCCAGGCGGTAGATGCGCTGTCGCCCGGCACGCTCCTCGGAGACGAGCCCGGCGTCCCGCAATACCCGGAGATGTTCCGAGAGGCTGGGCCGTCGCATGGCGAAGTGGTCGGCCAGGGCCTGGACGGGCTGGGGCCCCTGCTCGCGCAGCAGCCGCAGCACTTCGCGGCGGGTGGCGTTGGCGAGCGCGGCGAAGATCTGGTCCTCGCGAGCCCCGGTGCCGGTCCCGGTCCCGGTAGCAGTCATGGCGCGCTCAGAAGCCTTCCTTCTCCGTGGTCATTCCGTGGCCGTCTTCGTGGTCATTTCCGTGGCCGTCTTCGTGGCCGTCTCCGTGGCCGTCTCGGTCTTTTCCATGGTCATTCCGTGGTCTTTTCCGCGGCCTTTTCCGTGATCAGCATCAGACCGTTGCCGTCCGGGTCGCGGAACGAGGCCATGCGGCCCCATGGAAGGTCGTCGGGGCCTTCCACCGCGACACCCGCGGCCGCGAGCCGCGCACAGTCGGCGTCGACATCGGTCGTGACCAACATGATCCCCCGACTCTCTCCCGGCACGAAACCGCCCATGCCCGGACCCGAGAGCGTGAAGACGGTCTGCGCCCCCTTGGGCGCGACCTGGAGCCAGCGCCCGGGCGGCATGTCCAGGTCGGCGGTGACCTCGAAGCCGAGGACGTCCGCGTAGAAACGCAGGGCGCGGTCCTGGTCGGCGACGGGGAGGGTGACGAAGGAGGCGTGGGTGATGTTCATGCGTAAGACAATAGGTAGGAGCTTCCCTACGAGTCAAGCGTAGGGAAACTCCTACCTATCAGGAGTTTCTCAGCGGTCGGCGGCGCTCAGCTGCTGCCGATGTTCAGCGACTGGAGTACGGCAGCAGCGCCATCTCCCGCGCGTTCTTGATCGCGCGCGACAGCATCCGCTGCTGCTGAGCCGTCACCCGCGTCACCCGACGGCTACGGATCTTGCCCCGGTCGGAGGTGAACTTCCGCAGCAGGTCGGTGTCCTTGTAGTCGATGTACATGATCCCGTCGCGATCCAGCGGATTGGGGCGGGAGGTGACCGGCTTGCGGTCGGTCTTGCGAGGCATCAGGCGTCCAGAAGGGTGTCGAAGGCGGGCGGGAGCAGCTCCCAGGCGGCGCGCCCTGCGGCGTACTCGGTGTCGGTCAACAGGCATGCCTCCAGGAGCAGTTCGAGCCCCTCGCGGTCGAGCCCGGGCGAGGTGAAGACTAGGTGCTGACAGCAGTCGCCGTGCTCGGGGTGCCAGTCGAGCGCCGCGGCGGCGCGGCGCACCGGCGGGACCATCTCCCACGCCGCGTCCGGTAGCGAGGCGAGCCAGGGGCCCGCGTTCTCCACACACAGCGCTCCCCCGGCCGCGTCCCAGTGCAGCAGCGTGTCCGGCCGGTCGGCGAGCCAGAACCGCCCACGGCTGCGCGCGGCGGCGCAGGTCAGGTCCTCCAGCGCCGCGTACAGCCGCTCCGGGTGGAACGGACGGCGCCGGTGCCATACGAGGGTGGAGACGCCGTGCGCGTCGGCCTCGGCCGGCAACAGCGCGCAGGCCGGGTGCTGGGCAGCGGCGGCAGCTTCCACGTCGAACCCGGCGAGCGCGGCTTCGGCCAGCGGCGAGCGTGCCAAACCTGGACAGTCGATGGGGACTTGACGGGCCGTTGGGTGCAGCTGGGCGAGCAGGGCGCGGTCCTCGTCGTCTGCCTCAGCCGAGTCGGCCACGGCGAGGACGGGGGCGTACTCCAGCTGGCGGGCGAAGGTGTCGGCGACCGTACGCTGGTCGGTGGCGGCGGCGGCGAGGCCTCCGTCGGTGAGGTCGTCGCCATTGCCGAGGTACGGGAGCAGCAGCGCCGGGTCGACGGCGGTGATGACGCCGGTCAGTGTCAGGCCGCTCGCCGCCACGACCTCGGCCATGGCCTTGGGCTCGACGGAATCCCACAGTTCGACCACCGCGAGCCGGGTGAGTCCCGCGTCCGCCAGGCGTCGCAGTTCCGGCACCAGGTCCTCGCGCAGGGCGCAGCACGCGCAGTCGTTGACCAGAGGGGTCTCGCCGGCGGACAGGATGCCGGTGCGGTCGCGGATCGTGCGGACGACCGTGCCGTAGGCGGCGGTCGCCGGGTGGTGGGGGGCCGTCGGCGGGTGGGGGGCCGTCGGCGGGTGGGGGGCCGTCGGCGGGTCTCGATGGACCGTCGCCAGGTCGTGGTGGAGCGCGACGCTGCCCGGGACGGCCGTGAGCAGGTGCTCGACGGCCGCCCTACGGGCGTCGGCGTGCAGTCCGCCGACGATCGCGACGGAGAGGTCGGGCACGGTCAGCTCCGCTTTCCGTACCGGCGCTCGAAGCGCTCCACGCGCCCGGCCGTGTCCAGGACGCGCGCGTTGCCCGTGTGGAAGGGGTGACTGACGTTCGAGATTTCGATGTCGACGACCGGGTAGGTGTGGCCGTCCTCCCACTCGATCCTCTTGTCGCTGGTCATGGTCGAGCGGGTGAGGAAGGCATGGTTCGCGGCGCGGTCCCGGAAGACGACCGGGCCGTACGCCGGGTGGATTCCCTCGCGCATGGCGGTCAGCGCTCCTCTCGGAAGTCGACGTGGCGGCCCGCGACCGGGTCGTACTTGCGCAGGGTCATCCGGTCCGGGTCGTTGCGGCGGTTCTTGCGGGTGACGTACGTGTAGCCGGTCCCGGCCGTGGACCGGAGCTTGATGACCGGCCGGAGTTCGTTGCGTGCCATGCTGGTATGTTACTGAAAATGAATCCCATTACCAACTGTGGATCGAGAGAGGTGCGTCACCCTTGTCCGCCCACTGCATGCTGACCGGCGCCCAACCGGGCTTCGGAAACTCCATCTCGCACTCGCACCGGCGTACGTCCCGCCGCTTCGACCCGAACGTCCAGCGCAAGCGCTACTGGCTCCCGGGCGAGGGCCGTCACGTACGGCTGCGGCTGAGCGCGAAGGGCATCAAGACGGTCGACACGATCGGCGTCGAGGCCGCCGTGGCGCGGATCCGTGCGCGAGGAGTGAAGGTCTGATGGCGAAGAAGAGCAAGATCGCGAAGAACGAGAAGCGCCAGGAGACCGTCGCGCGGTACGCCGCCCGGCGGGCCGAGCTGAAGGAGATCATCCGCAGGCCGTCGTCGAGCGAGGCCGAACGGCTCGCCGCCCAGGCCGAACTGCGCAGGCAGCCGCGCGACGCCAGCGCCACCCGGGTACGCAACCGGGACAGCGTGGACGGGCGCCCGCGCGGTTATCTCCGTACCTTCGGCCTCTCCCGGGTGAATCTGCGTGAGCAAGCGCACGCCGGATTCCTGCCCGGGATGCGCAAGTCCTCCTGGTAGCTTGCTGCGGTCGTTCAGGCGACCCCGACATCATCACCATCCTTGGGGGCTTTCAGTGACTTCGGCGACCTTCCCGTCCCGCCAGGCGCGTATCGCGGCCGCTGCCGTGGGTCTGGCGGCGGCGCTCGCGCTGACCGGTTGCAGCAGCAGCGACGACGGCGGCTCCGGCGACCAGTCCGCGAGCCCCAGCGCGTCGGCGACCGCGACGGGCGGCACGGGCGGTGACACGGGGGGCAGCCCGTCCCCCTCGGGCAAGCTGGACGGCAGCTGGCTGGCCACCACGGACGGCAAGGCCGTGGCCCTGGTGATCACCGGCAAGCAGGCCGGGCTCTTCGCCACGGGGGGCACCGTGTGCAGCGGTACCGCCGGTGAGGAGGCGGGCGTGCGGACGATCCACCTCACGTGCACGAACGGGAACAAGGACCGCGCCACCGGCACGGTCTCCCACGTCGACTCCACCTCCCTGCGGATCAAGTGGGCGGGCTTCGGGCAGGAGATCTACACGAAGACCGAGGGCGGGCAGCTGCCGACGGGGTTGCCGACGTCGAGTCTGGGGTCCTGATCGGTTCTCCGGTCACTGGCGGCCGACGATCGGTCTCCGGTCACTGGCGGCCGGTGATCGGTTCTCCGGTCACTGGCGACCGATGATCGGTTCTCCGGTCACTGGCGACCGGCGGAATCCCTCCGGGTTCCGCGGCCCGCCGGTGACCTTGGCTCCTGACGGGCGGGATCACCCGGGGGGTGCGCAACGGCTCGTCCCCCGGTTGCGTGATGATCCATGAGCATCGTCATGCCACCAAGGCCCGACCCCCAGAGGATCCCCATGCGCGCCCTTCCCGTCGTCGCCGCCTTCACCGGCGCACTCACCGCCGCCCTCGCCCTGACCGCCTGCGGGGACGGCGGCGGTGGCGGTGGCACCACCCACAAGACCGCCACGAGCAGCGCTTGCCACATCACTCAGGTGGGCATCCACGTCGGCCCCGCGAACGCCGCTCCGGCCGCAGGCGACACCGGCAACGTTCCGGTCACCCTCACCAACGTCAACTCCCGCACGTGCACGTTGGACGGCTTCCCCGGCATCGAGCTGCAGGCCGGCGGCAGCTCCTGGACCCTCACTCCGGAGAAGGGCGCGAAGGCGCAGAAGCTGACGCTGAAGAAGGACGAGTCGGCCACCTTCACGGTCACGTACGTACGGGGCGAGACCGGCGCCAAGGGCGCCGCCGTCAAGACCATGCGGATCAGCCTGCCCGGACGCCCCGACACGAAGGGCTGGAAGTGGACGTACGGCAATGTCGCCCGGCAGACGGCGGACGTGCTGAACGCCTCGGTGAGTTCCTTCCAGATGGCGGGCGACTGAGTCCTCCCGGGGCTCAGGGGATCGGGCGTCGGCCCTCGACCCGCGCACGGTCCGCCGCCGCGGCGCCCTCCTGCCAGCCGGCCGCGTCACTGACCCCGCGCAGACGGGTGGTCACCGTCTGCGGGAACATCCGGTCCATGTGGTCCGCGACCGCCACGTCGCGGGCCGCCAGCACCGGCAGCAACTCCCCCTCCGTCGCCATCACCTGGCCCTCGGCGGCGAACGCCAGCCGGTCGCCTATCCGGTGCGCGTACGCGGCGAGGAAGGACTGCCGGAAGGTCTTCGTACGTCTGCGGCCGCCCGCCCGTTGGGCCGCTTCCGCCTTGGTCATCGCGGTCGTGGCCTGCACGAGCAGCGAGGTGTAGAGGAGTTCGACCGCCTCCAGATCGGGTTCGAAGCCGACGACCGTCGAGAAGGCGAACGCCTCGTTCCACACCGCCCGGCAGCGGTTCGCGCCCGCCACCGCGTCCAGGAGGACCGCCTTGGCCTGCTCGTACGGCGGCTCGACGCCGATGCGGCAGGCGCCGGGCGCGTCCTTCGCGTGGGTGCGCGCCGCGAGCAGCGCCTCGTCGATACTGTGCCGCGCCATCAGCTCCTGCGCCTTGGCGCTCAGCGCCTCCGCCTCCTCCGGGAACCCGGTCGCCTCTGCCTTCGCGAGCAGGGCGCGGATGCGGGTGAGCATCCGGGAGTGCTGGGGGGCGGTGGCGGCGGACGGCGTCGGTGGTGCCTCCAGCGGCTCGATGGTGGGGAGGCGGAGGAGCAGTCGGTACAGCTTCAGTGCGGCGGTGGCGTACGAGAAGCGGTCGGTTCGGGGGGTTGTCCCGGGCTCGGCAGCCAGGTCCTCGAGCTGGGCCGCCCAGCGCGGGGCGCGCGGCTCGCGGCTCTCGCGGTTCTCGCGGTTCTCGCTCAGGATCAGCGTCGCCACCAGGCTTACGTGTACGTCGTCCAGCTCGCGCCGCACGATCCGTACGACGTCGGCCGGCTGCCAGCCGCGCCGCCAGGCCGCTGCGATGAACTCCTCGCCGCGGTGGGTGAGTTCGGCATCGGATGCGGGGTCGGCGGCGAGCAGCGAGGCACCCGCGTCGAGGGCCGTGTCGGTTTCGGCGTAGAGGGCGGCCTCGAAGGCGCGCTCTACGGTGCCGGGGCCGGGGCTGGTTCCGCTGCCGGGGCCGGGTGTACCGCTGCTCATGCGTCGATCGTGTCATGGGCGTCGCCGGGGTATGGCCGGGCCTGCCCCGCGGACGCCCCGCCTTGGACGGGGGCTTCGCCGCCGGGGTGTTCATCGCCGGTGATGGGGCCGTCGGGGGCCAGGAAGTCGCGGGTGGCGGCGGGCGTGACGTGGCGTGACGGGGGTCGCCTCCGGGCCGGTGGGGGGTCGGGGCCGCGCCGGTACATCCGCCCGCATCCGAACGGATCGACTGTGGGATACCGGGGAGCCGTTCCTTGTGGATCCGTCCGGATGCGGGCATTCGATGTACCGACACGGCCCCTTCCGCCGGGGGGCGGCTGCGGGTGCGTGGCGGTGAAGCGTGCAACAGCCAGTCCGGAGTAAGGAGTCGGGAGTCCGGAGTCCGCCGGGGAGGGAAGCCTCCCAAGGCCTACTTCTCAGCCATCCGGTGCGGAGCGCTTGGGAAGTGGTGCGGAGCGGCATCGGACGGGCTGGAGTGGGTTGGCGGGGGGAATTGGTCGACGTCTGTCAACTTCGGGTTGACGGGGGTCTGGTGTCAACCTACGGTTGACGTATGACGAACCCGCAGGGCATGGCATCCGTACGCCTCGACGACCTCATCGAGGCCATCAAGAAGGTCCACACGGACGCGCTCGACCAGCTCCAGGGGGCGGTGATCGCGGCGGACCACCTGGGCGACGTGGCGGATCACCTGATCGGGCACTTCGTGGATCAGGCGCGGCGTTCGGGCGCGTCCTGGACGGACATCGGCAAGAGCATGGGGGTCACCAGGCAGGCCGCCCAGAAGCGCTTCGTGCCGAAGGCGGAGTCCGACCTCGATCCCAGCCAGGGCTTCGGCCGCTACACCGAGCGGGCCCGCAAGGTGGTCATGGCCTCGCACCACGCCGTCAAGGCGGCCGGCGGCACCGAGGGCCTCCCCGAACACCTCGTGCTCGGCCTCCTTACCGAGCCCGACGCCCTCGGCGCGCAGGTGATCACCGCGCAGGGCGTGTCCCTGGACGCCGTACGCGAGGCGGCCATCGCGGCGCTCCCGCCGGCCGCCGACGAGGTCCCCGAACTCGTCCCGTACGGCCCCGCCGCCAAGAAGACCCTGGAACTCACCTTCCGTGAGGCCCTCCGCCTCGGCCACAACCACGTCGGCACCGAGCACATCCTCCTGGCCGTCCTGGAGTTCGAGAACGGCCATGGCGTGCTGAGCCGCGCCGGCGTCCACAAGGCGGCGGCCGAGGAGCACATCGCGCGCGCGGTCGCGGAGATCGCGAGGGCGCGGGAGGAAGCGGGCGAGGAGAGCGTCGGCTGATCGCGGCGGCGCCATTGTCAGACCTCCCTGCGAGACTCGGAATCATGACCGAGCGCTGGGCTCTCGCGCCGGCCGAGTACGGCGGCGCGGAGGTCGCCCTCCTCGGTCCCGGCGGGCTGCCCTCGGGCCCGGTCCGTCGAGAGCCTGACCTCGTGAAGGCGGTGCGGTCGAGGCCCGAGGTGAGTCGGTGGGTGTGGCGGTCCACGGCCGACGTCTATCCGCGTCTGCTCGCCGCGGGGGTGCGCGTAGAGCGGTGTTACGACATGGAGGCCGCCGAGACGCTGCTGCTCGGGCACGAGGGGCGGCTCGGCGAGCCCCGGTCGGCGGCCGCCGCGCTGGCGAGGCTGCGCGGCGGCCCCGTACCGCCGGATCCGCCGCAGCGCTCAGCCGAGCCCGGTTCGCAGTCCTCCCTCTTCGAGCCGCGCCCCGTTCGCGTACCGCTGCGCGATCTTTTGGAGGTGTACGGGGACCAGCAGCGCCGCCATGACGCCACCGCGCACCCGGAGCGGATGCGGCTGCTGACGGCGGCCGAGTCGGCGGGGATGCTGGTGGCCGCCGAGATGAACGAGGCGGGGCTGCCGTGGAGCGCCGACGTCCACCGCGGGGTACTGCACGAACTGCTCGGCGAGCGGTATGCGGGCGGGGGCGAGCCCCGGCGCCTGGCCGAGCTCACGGATGAGATCTCGGCCGCCTTCGGGAGACGGGTCCGACCCGATCTGCCCGCCGACGTCATCAAGGCGTTCGCGCAGGCCGGGATCAAGGTCAAGTCCACTCGGCGGTGGGAGATCGAGTCGATCGACCATCCGGCCGTGAAGCCACTGATCGAGTACAAGAAGCTGTACCGGATCTGGGTCGCCCATGGGTGGTCCTGGCTGCAGGACTGGGTGCGGGACGGGCGGTTCAGGCCCGAATACCTGCCGGGCGGGACCGTCACCGGGCGGTGGGTGACCAATGGTGGCGGGGCTCTGCAGATCCCGAAGGTGATCCGGCGTGCCGTGGTCGCCGATCCGGGATGGCGGCTGGTCGTCGCCGATGCCGACCAGATGGAGCCCCGGGTGCTCGCGGCGATCTCCCGCGACCCCGGGCTGATGGAGGTCGCCGGTCGCGAGAGCGATCTGTACCAGGCGGTGTCGGACCGGGCCTTCTCCGGCGACCGCGCTCAGGCGAAGCTCGCGGTGCTGGGGGCCGTGTACGGGCAGACGTCCGGTGACGGGCTGAAGAACCTGGCGCTGTTGCGCCGCCGCTTCCCCAAAGCTGTGGCATATGTGGACGACGCGGCGCGAGCCGGCGAGGAGGGCCGGCTCGTACGGACCTGGCTGGGGCGTACGTGTCCGCCCGCGGCCGGTGCCTCGGGCGACGGCGGGGACGAAGCTGGCATCCCGCAGGACGACCCCGCCGAGGACGGGGGCGACCAGGGCTGGGTCCCCGGGTACGCGTCCTCCAACTCCCGTGCCCGGGGACGGTTCGCCCGGAACTTCGTCGTCCAGGGCAGCGCCGCCGACTGGGCCCTGCTGGTGCTCGCCGCGCTCCGCCGCACCTGCGCCGGTCTCGCCGCCGAGCTGGTCTTCTTCCAGCACGACGAGGTGATCGTGCACTGCCCGGCCGACGAGGCCGACATGGTCGTACACGCGATCCGCGAGGCCGCCGATCTCGCGGGGCGGCTCACGTTCGGGGCGACACCGGTCCGCTTTCCGTTCACGACCGCGGTGGTCGAGTGCTACGCGGACGCGAAGTGACGGCACGAGGGTGCCGCCCACGGGGCCGCGACGCGCGGGGTTAGGGCCTGTCCGGCGGATCAGGTCGCAGGGAAGCAAGGGTTCGTGATCGGCGCTGCTGGGCGGGGGATGGTGCGTCCAGATGCAGGGCGGGGGAAGGGCGGCGACGCAGGGCGTCGACAACCGACGACAACCGACGACAACGCGGATGGGGGTTCCCCTCGCGCGGGCGAAGCCGAGCGGGGGGAGGGCGTGCCATCCTCCCCGTCTCCGGCGGCGAGAGCGGCGCAGGTGCGGCGGAGCGCGGCGAGCACCGTCTGCGGCATGATCCGCCGGACAGGCCCTACGTGCGCGCCAGGAGTTCTCTCAACTCCCCCACCACCGGGCTGTCCGTTCCGTCCAGCGCCTCGAGAGCCAGTTCCCACTGCTCGTACGCCGCTTCGGGCTCCCCCCGGGCCCGCAGCAGCAGGCCCCGCTGATGGCGGGCGAGCCCTCCGCTGTACCGGTCGGCGCGGCGGTCGGCGCGGCACAGCAGCAGGTCGCACTCGCGCGCGGCCCGCTCCCCGTCCCCCACCCCGCGCAGTGCGCGCACCAGCCCGAGCCGGGTCTGCGACTCGCCGTGCCAGTCGCCGTGGCTGCCGAGAATGCGCAGGCTCTCCTCGAAGTGCGGTACGGCGGCGGCCGGTTCGCCGAGGGTGAGGTGGGCATAGCCGATGTTGCAGTGCGCCGAGTGCCGCACGATGACGTCGTCCAGCCTGTCGCCGATCGCGAGGCTGCGTTTGTGGTGGTCGATGGCGGCCCGGGCGTCCGTGTGCTCGTAAAGGTTGCCGAGGTGGCTGTAGGTAATGGCCTCCATCTGCGGGTCGCCCAACTCGCGCGAGAATTCGAGGCTTTGCAGCAGGGCCTCGCTGGACTCGGCGTAGCGGCCGAGCCCTTCGAGGAGCATGCCCCGGTTGTTCAGACCCCGCCGCACCCAGGACAGCACGCCGAGCCTGCGCCAGATCGCGAGCGCCTCGTCGTTCAGGGCGAGGGCGTCACTCGCGCGGCCCGTCATGAAGTGCAGCCCCGCGAGGTCGCCGAGCGCGTACGCCTCGGCCGCCTCGTCGCCCAGCCGTCGTGTCGCCCTCAGCGCGGCCTGCAGAAGAGTCTCCAACTCCGCTACTCGGCCGCTGCGTTGAACGTACGGATTGAGCAGGCGCACCAGGACGGGGACGTACGCGCACAGCCCCGCGTACCGCTCCACCAGGGCCACCACGTTCTCCAGCTCCAGGTCGCCCCAGGCGAAGGCCTCCTTCGCGGAGCGGAACGGCGGTGTGGCCGCGACGTCCGCCGCGTGCGGCTTCGGCTGCGAGGCCGTCGGCCGGCTACGGTCCTCCCGGTCGAGTCCCGGCTCGAGAATCGCCTCGAGCGACCGGGCCGCGACTCCGGCATACCAGCGCAACGCCCGCTCGGCCACGGCCGCGGTCTCCCCGCCGGGGGCGGCTGCCTCCATCGGGTCGGCGGCACGCTCCGCCGCCCTCGCGATCTCCCGGGCGAAGTGTCGGACGAGGTCGTGCGGGGCGTAGCGGCCGTACGCCGTTTCCTCCAGGAGGGCGACGTCGACCAGGCGGTCCAGGGCGGCCTCGGCGCGGCGTTCGTCAGTGCCGGTGAGGCGGGCGAGGAGGGGTGCCCCGTAGGCCGGGAGGTCGAGCGCGCCGATGCGGCACAGGGCGAGCGCCGCGTCCCGGTCGGCCTCGCGGTCCGAGGCGCGCAGCGCGTCGTGCGCGACGGCCAGGGACCTGCGCACACTCAGGTCGTCGTACTCCAAGTGGTGCAACCGGCCCTCGGTGGCTGCCAGTTGACCGGCGAGGGCGTCCGGGGTGAGTGCGCGGCGCGCGGCGAGGCGGGCCGCGACGACGCGGAGGGCGAGCGGCAGTCGGCCGGTGAGTTCGACGAGTGGGTGTCCCCGGTTGAGCCCGTCCCTGCGGCCGGAGACCGCGCGGAGCAGCGCCGCGCTGTCCTCGTCCGACAGCGGCGCGAGTGGGAAGCGGTGCGCTCCGTCCAGCGCGGTGAGCGGCGAACGGCTCGTCACGATCACCGCGCAGCCCGCGCCCGCCGGCAGCAGCGGCCGCACCTGCGCGGCGTGCGCCGCGTCGTCGAGCACCATGAGGGTGCGGGTGGGCGCGAGCATCGAGCGCAGCAACGCCGCCGCCGCGTCCGGGTGTTCGGGGATACGGCGGGGCTCCGCGCCCAGGTCGCGCAGCAGCGCGGCGAGCGCCTGCCCTGAGCCGAGCGGCGTCATGCCGGGCGTGGCGCCGTGCAGGTTGACGTACAGCTGCCCATCGGGGAAACGTTCCCGCAGCCCATGCGCCACGTGCAGCGCGAGCGCGCTCTTGCCGACCCCGGCCATACCGCTGATCACGACGACACGGGGCATACCGTCGGTCGCGGAGACAGTCGCGGAGAGAGTCGCGGGGGCGACGGGCACGTCTTCGGGTGGGGGGACAGCGGGCGTGGCTGCGGGCGGGGCAGCTCCGGGCACGCCTTCGGTCGCGGCAGCTCCGGGCATGGCTGCGGGCGGGGCAGCTCCGGGCACGTCTACGGTCGGGGCAGCACCGGGCACGTCTACGGACGGGGCGGCACCAGGCATCCCGTCGGTCGCGGCCACACCAGGCATCCCGTCGGCCACGGCCACACCAGGCATCCCGTCGGCCACGGCCACACCGGGCACGCCTTCGGCCGCGGCGACGTAGGGCATACCGTCAGCAACCGCAGCACCGGGCGCCCCCTCGACCGTCGCGCCCTCAGTCCTCCTCCCCCCAACCACCGCGGGCTCGCCGCCCCGGCGCTCCGGGTCCAGAACCAGCCGCAGCTGCTCACGCAGTTCTCCGCGGCCAGTGAAGTAGGCGGGCGGCGGCGGCAGTTGGGCCGGTCGCGGCGGAGCCGACTCAGCCGGGGCGGCGGCGGCCCGCTCCCGCCCGGCATCCTCGGCGGCCTCCGTCGCTGCCGACGCCCCCGGCGCGTCCCACTCGCGGAGGATCTCCAGATGCGCCTCACGCACCGCGGGGCCCGGTTCGACGCCGAGTTCCTCCACCAGGCGGGCCCGCAGGTCGCGGTGGACGGCGAGGGCCTCGGCCTGTCGCCCGGTGCGGTGCAGGACGAGCATCAGCAGCCGGTGGAAGGCCTCACGGAGCGGGTGCTCGGCGGTCAGGGCGGCCAACTCGGGGGCCAGTCGGTCGAGTCGGGCGGACGTCGGGGCAAGGCGCAGCTCGGCCTCGTACCGCCATTCCAGAACCAGGAGCCGCGCTTCCTCCAGGCGCTGGACGAAGGCGTGGCCGCCGATCTCGGGCGGCAGTCCGCTCAGCGGGGTGCCGCGCCACAGCGCGAGCGCCGCCACGCACGCGCGCAGCGCCCGCTCTCCGTCCCGCTCGGCATGCGCGGCACGTGCGACCGAGGCATGGTGCTCGAAGACGCGGACGTCCAACTCGCCCTCGGCGACCCGCAGGACGTACCCCGGCGGTACGGCGCGCAGCCGGTCCGGATCGTCGAGGAGGCGCCGCAACCGCGTCACATGGTTGTGCAGGGAGGCCTGCGCGGACGCGGGCGGCGCCCCGCCCCACAGCGCGTCCTTGAGTACGTCGACGGAGACGACCCGGCCGGGTTCCAGGAGCAACGCCGCCAGCAGGGCACGCAATTTGCGGCTGCCGATCGACCTGATCTCGCCGTCGGCGTCGTACAGGACCGGCGGCCCCAGCAGCCCGAACCGCGGCTCGTCCCGCATCACGCCCGTCCCACTGCCTTCCCGCGCGACCGCTCGGGCCGTGCCGCTGGCGACTTCGCGCCTTCTTTCGGCGACTTCCCGCCGACCGACTCGTGGCTCACCGAGGAACCGTTGGCCTCATGTTAGCGATCCGTTGGCGTGGCCTGATGTGATCATTCCATCGGATCTGGCCCGACGGTGCGCGCGTACGACGCGTAACTCGGGGGAGCGACGCCGCCGCGGCCGGATCCGGGAACGCGAAAGGCCCTGGTCGTCGGAGGTGAACGACCGGGGCCTTCGTCTGTCCCGGGGCCCGGTGTCAGATGACCGGCGGCCGGCCGAGCCGGGTGAGCCGCCACACCGTGCGCCACCGCATCGGCCGACGCTCGCCGCCGGATTGCCGCAGCCCCTCCACGAAACCGCCGAACCAGGCCCGCAGCCCGCCGACGGACCGAGTCCGTACGAAGGTCAGCAGCATCCAGATCCCCAGGTGCACCGGGATCAGCGCGAGGGGCAGGCGGCGGCGAGTGAGCCAGACCCGGTTGCGGGCGGTCACCCGGTAGTAGATGGCGTGCCGGGCCGGCGAGGTCTTCGGATGCTGGAGCAGCAACTCGGGCTCGTACAGCACGGTCCACCCGGCGTCGATGGCCCGCCAGGCCATGTCGGTCTCCTCGTGCGCGAAGAAGAACTCGGCGGGCCAGTCACCGATCTGGGCCAGCATGGGCATGGACAGCGCGTGCCCGCCGCCGAGGAAGCCGGTGACCGGTCCGCCGCGCATCGGGTCCTTGGCCCCGACCCTCGGCACATGCCGCCGCTGGGTCTCGCCGTTCTCGTCGGCGATGCGGAAGCCGACGATGCCGAGCCGCGGATCACCGGCGTACAGGTCCCGTACGCGTCGCAGGACATCCCCGTCGACCAGCAGCCCGTCGTCGTCGAGTTCGACCACGACGTCGACGTCACCCAGCTCCCGCAGGCGCTGGAGTGCGACGTTGCGCCCGCCGGGGCACCCCAGGTTCTCGTCGACCTCGATGGTGGTCACCTCGCCGGGCAGCCCGAGGCGGTCGCCGAACTCGGGCAGCGGGCAACCGTTCCCCACGATCACGATCCGCGCGGGCGCGACATCCTGCTTGGCCACGGAGGCGAGCAGCGCGTCGACCTCGGCGGGCCGATTCCCCATGGTCACCACAGCGACGGCAACCCGCGGCCCCTCCTCCGCCTGTGACACGACATCCACCCCATCCCGGCCGACAACTGTGCCGCGATGCTAGCCGTTCACCGGAATTCCCCTTTACGTACGCCCCGGCGTACGCCCGGATGACGCGCTCCCCTCCACCTCACATACCCGTACGTGAAGGGGAGATCACAGGGGAGATCACACCTCTTGAAGGACGCCATGTGCCGCATGGGAGCCACCTTCATCCCTCAGCCGGAACCCCGACTGAGACCAGAACTGAGACCAAGGGCAGCCGCCCGGGCCGTGCCCGACGGCGACGCCGCATCAGATAAAGCAAAAGCCCCAGATCACGGCGAGTGAGTTCTGGGGCTTCCACAGAGCCGCCTTCGGGATTCGAACCCGAGACCTACGCATTACGAGTGCGTTGCTCTGGCCATCTGAGCTAAGGCGGCGCGCTGTCCGCACTATGGTGCGATCAGCAACGTCGGTAAGTCTACACAGTTTGGGGGGGTGCTCCGCACGCGCCCCGGGGCGTGCGAGGCCAGGGGGCGCGGCAGGGCTATGAGCAGCGCTTTCCCTTCGCTGGAGGGGTGCCGTGGAGGAGGTAGCGGTCGATCGTGGTGTCGATGCAGCGGCTGCCGCGGCCGTAGGCGGTGTGGCCGTCGCCGACGTAGGTGAGGAGGGTCGCGGAGGAGAGCTGGGAGGCGAGGGACTGGGCCCAGGGGTAGGGGGTCGCCGGGTCGCGGGTGGTGCCGACCACGACGATCGGGGCCGCGCCCTTCGCCGCGATCCGGTGGGGTTCTCCGGTGGGCTTCACGGGCCAGTACGCGCAGTTCAGGGAGGCCCAGGCCAGGTCGTCGCCGAAGACGGGGGACGCCTTCTCGAAGGCCGGGAGCGCCTGCTCCACCTGCTCGGGGCTGGAGAAGGCGGCAGGGAGGTCGAGGCAGTTCACGGCGGCGTTGGCGTACATCAGGTTCGCGTATCTGCCGTCGGCGTCCCGCTCGTAGTAGCTGTCGGAGAGGGCGAGCAGACCCGCGCCGTCCTTGTCCTCCATGGCCGAGGTGAGCGCCTCGCGCAGCTGCGGCCAGGTCGACTGGTCGTACATCGCCGCGATCACCCCCGTCGTCGCGAGCGCCTCGCCCAACTTGCGGCCGTCCGCGTCGCCCGCCGGGATGGGCGCCTTGTCCAGCCGCTGGAAGAACGCCTTCAGGTTCTTGCCCACCTGCTCCGTGCTCGTGCCCGCGCCGCCCAGCGGACAGTCACTCTTGCGCACGCAGTCCTTCGCGAACGACTGGAATGCCGTCTCGAACCCCGCGGTCTGCTGCTCGTTCAGCTTGCGGGCGTCGAGGGAGGGGTCCAGCGCGCCGTCCAGGACCATGCGGCCCACCCGGTCCGGGTAGAGGCCGGCGTAGGTCGCCCCGAGGAACGTTCCGTACGACGCCCCGACGTACGTCAGCTTCCGGTCGCCCAGCGCGGCCCGCAGGATGTCCATGTCGCGGGCCGCCTCCACCGTGGAGACATGCCGGAGCAGCTCGGGCGAGCGCTGCCCGCAGCCCTCGGCGAACTTCTTGTACGCGTCGACGAGTTGCCCCTCCTCCCGCTTGTCGTCCGGAGTCGTGTCCGTCTGGGTGTACCTGTCCATCTGGGGGCCGGTGAGGCACTCGACGGGCTCGCTGCGGGCCACGCCGCGCGGGTCGACCGCGACCATGTCGTAGCGGGCGCGGACCTCCGCCGGGTAGCCGATTCCTGCGAACGACTGCAGGTAGCCGACCGCCGAGCCGCCCGGCCCTCCCGGGTTGACCAGCAGCGAACCGAGCCGCTTGCCCGGCCCCGTGGCCTTCTTGCGCGCGACCGCCAGCCGGATATCGCCCGACGCCGGCTTCGCGTAGTCGAGCGGCGCCTTCATCGTGGCGCACTGGAAGCCCGGTACTCCGCAGGTGCGCCAGTTCAGCTTCTGCCCGTAGTACGGCGACAGCGCCGTGGGTGTCGCGCGCGGCAGCGCGGCCAGTGCCGCGTCCGGCGTCGGCGTCGTCGTGGAACTCCCCGAGGAGCAGGCGGAGATGAGCAGCGCGGTGGCGGCCAGCAGCAGGCCGCTCGCACGGAGGGGCCTGGTCGGCCGAAGGGTGCGCCTGATGTACATCTCGCGAGCGTAACCTTGCGCCATCGATTGATCACCTTCAGTCGCGGATGCGCCTCGTACGGGTGACTCGGTCAACTCGCGGGGCACGATCCCCTCGTGCCGGCGTCAGCCCGACCGCAGCGCCATCGTCATCGCCTCCACCGCGAGCAGCGGGGCCACATTGCGGTCGAGGGCCTCGCGGCATGCGGCGATCGCGTCGATGCGGCGCAGGGTCGACTCCGGCGAGCCGGCGCGGGCCAGCCGCTCCAGGGTGTCCCCGGCCTCCGTGTTGGCGAGGGCCACGCGGGAGCCGAGCTGGAGGGCGAGGACATCGCGGTAGAACCCGGTCAGGTCGATGAGCGCCAAGTCCAGGCTGTCGCGCTGCGTACGCGTTCTTCGGCGTTTCTGCCGGTCCTCGAGCTCCTTCATGACACCCGCGGTGCCGCGAGGCATCCGGCCGCCCTGGGTCGCGCCGAGGGCGGCCTTCAGGTCCTCGGTCTCCTTCACGTCGACTTCCTCGGCGAGCTGCTTGGCGTCCTCCGAAGCGGTGTCGATCAGCTCTTGGGCCGCCTTGAGGCAGCCGCCGATGTCGTCGATCCGCAGCGGCAGCTTGAGGACGGCGGCCCGGCGCTCACGGGCGCGCGGGTCCGTGGCGAGGCGGCGGGCGCGCCCGATGTGGCCCTGCGTCGCGCGCGCGGCGACCGCGGCGACGTCGGGTTCGATCCCGTCACGGCGTACGAGGATGTCGGCGACCGCGTCCACCGGCGGGGTACGCAGGGTGAGCAGGCGGCAGCGGGAACGGATGGTGGGCAGGACGTCCTCGATGGAGGGGGCGCACAGAAGCCAGACGGTGCGGGGGGCGGGTTCCTCGACGGCCTTGAGCAGGACGTTGCCCGCGCCCTCCGTGAGTCGGTCCGCGTCCTCCAGGACGATGACCTGCCAGCGGCCGGTGGCGGGCGACAGCTGGGCGCGGCGGACCAGCTCCCGGGTCTCCTTCACACCGATGGAGAGGAGATCGGTGCGGACGATCTGCACGTCGGCGTGGGTGCCCACCAGGCTCGTATGACAGCCGTCGCAGAAGCCGCAGCCGGGGACTCCGCCCAGCACGCGGTCGGGGCTCACGCACTGGAGCGCCGCCGCGAACGCCCGCGCCGCGGTGGAACGGCCCGAGCCGGGCGGGCCCGTGAACAGCCAGGCGTGCGTCATCTTGGACGCCTCGGGGAGCGGGGTGCCCGCGGCGACCGCCGTGACGAGGGCGTCGGCGTCCCGGGCAGCGGCGGCGAGCTGCTCGCTCACCTTCTCCTGGCCCACCAGGTCGTCCCACACGGGCATGAGGCACCGCCCTTTCGTCGCACTTTGCCTTGCTGCGTCCATTGTGCGGGTCGCCACTGACAATCGGCTCCGGGCGCCCGCGATGAGCGGGCCGGCGCGCACGGCGGCACCGCCTTCACGCCGATGGCGGTCGGCGCGCGCAGCCCCGACCGCCGGAAACTCAGCGGCGGCGCCCGTCCCGCCCCTCGTCCCAGTCGTCGTCCTCACGCGAGCCCAGCAGTTCGTCCGCCAGGGTCGGCAGGTCGTCGAGCGGAGTCTCCTCCGCCCAGTCGGAGCGGGGCCGACGGCGCGGGGTGCCCGCTTCGTCGACCTGGGGCAGCTCGCGCGTACGGTCCACGGAGTCGTCGGACCCCGGCGCCGGGCGCTCATCGCGGAAGAACCCCGGCGGCACCCGATCCGGGGCACCACCAGCGTCAGCGGACGCACCCGCCCCCCGGTCCCGTACCGGAGGCAGTACCGCCGTCTCGTCCGCGGCCCCCGGAGTCACGGGCGGCAGCACCGCCGTCTCGTCCGCCGCGCCCTCGGGCACAGGCGGCTTCGGCAGCTTGGCCGTCTCCTCGACATCACGACGGGCCTCGACATCCCGACGGGCCCCGGAGCGGCCCTCACCGGGCCGCACCGGCGGCAGCACCGCCGTCTCGTCCACCGGCCCACCGGACGCGTTCGACGGCGTCACGACCGGCGTGGGAACCGTCGTCTCGTTGTCGGGCACGGAAACACCCGGAGCCGCAGACGCACCGGCACCGGCAGACGACGCCTGCACCGAAGCCGCCGCGGCAGCCGCCTCCGCCACCCGCCGGGCATCCTCGGCCCGCAGCAGCGCCTCCTCGGCCTTCCGCTGCTTCTCCAGGCGGCGCTCCTCCGCCTCGGCCCGCAGCCGCGCCTCCTCCTCGGCCTGCTTGCGCAGACGCTCCTGCTCGGCGGCGCGGGCCTGCTCCTCGGCCAGCTGACGGACCCGCTCCTCCTCGGCGCGGCGGCGGGCGTCCTCGGCGCGCTGCCGGGCCTCCTCCGCCTGGCGCTCGGCCTCGCGCCGCTGGGCCTCCTCCAGCTCGCGCCGCTTGCGCTCCTCCTCCTCGGCGCGCAGCCGGGCGAGCTGCTCCTGGCGCTCACGCTCCAGCCGCTCCTCCTCGGCCTTGCGCGCGGCCTCTTCCTCGGCCTTGCGCCGGGCCTCCTCCTCGGCCGCCTTGCGGGCCTCCTCCTGGGCCTTCACCTCGGCCTCGGAGAGGGGCAGCATCACGTCGAGGCGGTGCCGGATGACCGTGGTGACCGCCTCGGGCTCCTGCGCGGCGTCGACGACCAGGTAGCGCCCCGGGTCGGCGGCGGCGAGCGTCAGGAAACCGGACCGTACGCGCGTGTGGAACTCGACGGGCTCCGACTCCAGCCGGTCCGGGGCCTCCGTGAACCGCTCGCGGGCCGCCTCCGGCGACACGTCCAGCAGAACCGTCAGATGCGGTACCAGCCCGTCCGTCGCCCATCGGTTGATGCGGGCGATCTCGGTCGGGGACAGGTCACGTCCCGCGCCCTGGTAGGCCACGGAGGAGTCGATGTAGCGGTCGGAGATGACGACGGCTCCCCGCTCCAGCGCGGGCCGCACCACCGTGTCGACGTGCTCGGCGCGGTCGGCGGCGTACAGCAGGGCCTCGGCGCGGTGCGAGAGGCCCGCCGACGACACGTCCAACAGGATCGACCGCAGCCGCTTGCCGACCGGCGTGGCGCCCGGCTCCCGGGTCACGACGACCTCATGGCCCTTGGCCCGGATCCACTCGGCGAGCGCCTCCGCCTGGGTGGACTTGCCGGCCCCGTCGCCGCCCTCCAGCGCGATGAAGAAGCCGTGCGCGGCGGGCAGCTGCGCCGGGTCGTCGCCGCCGCGCAGCGCGTCCAGCAGATCGTGCCGCAGCGGCACTCCGGAGCGGTCGTCGACCTTGGCGAGCACCACCGCGGCGACGGGCAGCAGCAGCGCGCCGACCAGCATCAGCGTGAAAGCGGCGCCGCCGTGCGCGAACACGAACTTGCCGTTCTCCAGGCGGTGCGGGCCGATCCCGGCGGCCACCAGGGGTGCCACGATCGCGCCGAGTGCCACGAAGACCCGTACGACCGCGTGCAGGTGTTCGGTCGTCCGCGCGCGGCGGTAGTCCTCGGCCTCCTGGTCGAGCAGCGCGTGTCCGGTGTTCGCGGCGATGCCAGCGCCGATGCCCGCGAAAGCCACGATCAGCAGCACCGTGGTGACGTCCGGGACGAGCCCGGCGGCCAGCAGCGCTATGCCGGTGAAGGCGATCGCGAGCGAGAGCAGCCTGCGCCGCGACAGTGACGGCAACACGGAGGAGGCCGTGCGGATGCCGATGACGACCCCCCCGGTCAGCGCCAGCACCAGCAGCCCGTACGTCACCGGTCCGCCGCCCAGGTCCTTGGCGTGCAGCACGCAGACGGCGACGGCGGCCGCGATCGCCCCGGCGACCGCGGCGCAGGCCAGCACCAGCAGCGGAATCGCGCCGGTACGTCCTTTGTCGACGGCGGTGCCCGTCTTCGGGCGGCGCAGCCCCTCGAGAGGCGAACGCGCGCGCGGGGTGCGCGCGTCGGGCAGTTCGAGGAACGTCAGCACCGACAGCGAGGCAGCGAACAGTCCGGCCGCGACGTACGAGGCGAGCGCCGCCTGGTGCTGGTCGAACCAGCCGATCCCGGCGCCCAGCAGGTTGTTGACGAGCGAGACGACGACAAGGGTGGCGGCCGCGAGCGGCACCGCCATGAACGCCGTACGCAGGGAGAGGCGTCGCAGCGCGTCCAGGTGGTCCGGCAGCGGGCGCACCGTGGCGCCCTCCGGCGGCGGCACGGGCAGCAGCGCGGGCGCCGCGCTCTCCCGGCACACCGTCCAGAACCGCTCGGCGACACCGACCACGAAGGCCGTGACGAGGAGGACGGCGAGCGCGTCGTCCGGCATCCAGTCGATCCACAGCGGCGCGACGATGAGGAGAGCGGCCCGCAGGGCATCCGCTCCGACCATGGTCCAGCGCCGGTCGAGCGGTCCCTCCTGGGACGTCAGCGACGTGAGTGGCCCGAGGAGTACGGCTCCGAAGAGCAGCGTCGCGAGAACGCGTGCCCCGAAGACGGCCGCCACGGCGAGGGCCACGCCGCGGTAGCCGCCACCGAAGGAGCCCTCGGAGATCGCCGCCTGGAGGGCGAGGACGACTAGGACAAGGAGGGCCAGCGCGTCCGCGACACCTCCCACGAGGTGTGCGCTCCACAACCGCTTCAACTGCGGTTGGTGCAGCAGCGCGCGGACGGCGCGCTCGCGGGAATCCGCGACCAGGGCTTCGTCGGGGGCCGGATTGTGGGCCGTTGGCTGCTCGGCTCGCGTCATCCTGCAAGCCTATCCGGACCCACTGACTCCCCGAAGGGGTGCCCGAACATACGGACGCCCCCACACCAAAAGGTGTAGGGGCGCGCCGTCTCGAGGAGGGTCTCAGCCCTCCGAAGGCGCCGTCTTCTTGGCAGCGGTCTTCTTGGCGGGTGCCTTCTTTGCGGCCGTCTTCGAAGTCGTCGTCTTCTTTGCGGCCGTTTTCTTGGCAGGTGCCTTCTTTGTCGCCGTTTTCTTGACCGCGGTCTTCTTCGCGGTCTTCTTGGCCGGGGCCTTGGCGCGCTTCTCGGCGAGCAGCTCGTAGCCGCGCTCCGGGGTGATGTCCTCGACGCTGTCGCCGGAGCGCAGGGTCGCGTTGGTCTCGCCATCGGTCACGTACGGCCCGAAACGGCCGTCCTTGACCACGACGGGCATCTTGCTGACCGGGTCCTCGCCCAGCTCCTTCAGCGGCGGCTTGGCGGCCGCACGGCCACGCTGCTTGGGCTGGGAGTAGATCTCCAGCGCCTCTTCGAGCGTGATGGTGAAGAGCTGGTCCTCGGACTGCAGGGAACGCGAGTCCGTGCCCTTCTTCAGGTACGGCCCGTAGCGCCCGTTCTGCGCGGTGATCTCCACGCCCTCGGCGTCCTGGCCGACGACGCGCGGCAGCGACATCAGCTTGAGGGCGTCCTCGAGGGTCACCGTGTCGAGCGACATCGACTTGAACAGCGAGGCCGTACGTGGCTTGACGGCGTTCTTGCCGGTCTTCGGGGTGCCCTCGGGGAGCACCTCGGTGACGTACGGGCCGTAGCGGCCGTCCCTGGCGATGATCTGGTGGCCCGAGGCCGGGTCGGTGCCCAGCTCGAAGTCGCCGCTCGGCTTGGCGAGCAGTTCCTCCGCGTACTCGACGGACAGCTCGTCCGGCGCCAGGTCCTCGGGCACGTCCGCGCGCTGGTGGTTCTCGGAGTCCTTTTCACCGCGCTCGACGTAGGGGCCGTAGCGCCCGACGCGCAGCACGATGTCGTTGCCGACGGGGAACGACGACACCTCGCGGGCGTCGATCGCGCCCAGGTCGGTCACCAGCTCCTTGAGGCCGCCCAGGTGGTCCCCGTCGCCGTTCCCGGCCTCGGCGGCACCGGTCGCCTCGCCCTTGCCGAAGTAGAACCGCTTCAGCCACGGCACGGCCTGCGCCTCGCCGCGCGCGATGCGGTCGAGGTCGTCCTCCATCTTGGCGGTGAAGTCGTAGTCGACGAGCCGGCCGAAGTGCTTCTCCAGGAGGTTGACCACGGCGAAGGACAGGAAGGACGGGACGAGTGCCGTGCCCTTCTTGAAGACATAGCCGCGGTCGAGGATCGTGCCGATGATCGACGCGTACGTCGACGGGCGGCCGATCTCGCGCTCTTCGAGCTCCTTGACGAGGCTGGCCTCGGTGTAGCGGGCCGGGGGCTTCGTGGCGTGCCCGTCGACCGTGATCTCGTCAACGGACAGCGGGTCGCCCTGGCTGACCTGCGGGAGGCGGCGCTCGCGGTCGTCGAGCTCGGCGTTCGGGTCGTCCGCGCCCTCGACGTACGCCTTCAGGAAGCCGTGGAAGGTGATCGTCTTGCCGGACGCGCTGAACTCGGCGTCGCGGCCGTCGGCGGCCGTGCCGGCGATCTTCACGGTGACGGAGTTTCCGACCGCGTCCTTCATCTGGGAGGCCACGGTCCGCTTCCAGATCAGCTCGTACAGCCTGAACTGGTCACCGGTCAGACCCGTCTCGGCCGGGGTGCGGAAACGATCACCTGAGGGGCGGATCGCCTCGTGCGCCTCCTGCGCGTTCTTGACCTTTCCGGCGTACGTGCGCGGCTTGTCCGGCAGGTAGTCGGCGCCGTACAGCTGCGTGACCTGCGTGCGGGCGGCGGTGACCGCCGTGTCCGACAGGGTCGTGGAGTCCGTACGCATGTAGGTGATGAAGCCGTTCTCGTACAGCTTCTGCGCCACCTGCATGGTGGCCTTCGCGCCGAAGCCGAGCTTGCGCGAGGCCTCCTGCTGGAGCGTCGTCGTACGGAACGGCGCGTACGGCGAGCGGCGGTAGGGCTTGGACTCGACCGAGCGGACCGAGAAGTCCGTGTTCTCCAGGGCGGCGGCGAGCGCGCGGGCGTTCGCCTCGTCCAGGTGGAGCGTGTTGGCGCCCTTGATCTGACCCAGCGAGTCGAAGTCGCGGCCCTGGGCGACGCGCTTGCCGTCGACGGCCGTGAGGCGGGCGACCAGGGAGGACGGATCGCTCGCGTCCCCGGAGCGGCCGGTGCCGAAGGTGCCGGTCAGGTCCCAGTACTCGGCGGAGCGGAAGGCGATGCGCTCGCGCTCACGCTCGACGACGAGGCGGGTCGCCACGGACTGGACGCGGCCTGCCGACAGTCGCGGCATGACCTTCTTCCACAGGACCGGCGAGACCTCGTAGCCATAGAGGCGGTCGAGGATGCGGCGGGTCTCCTGGGCGTCGACCATGCGCGTGTTGAGCTCGCGCGGGTTGGCGACGGCCTCGCGGATCGCGTCCTTGGTGATCTCGTGGAAGACCATCCGGTGGACCGGGACCTTGGGCTTCAGGACCTCGAGAAGGTGCCACGCGATGGCCTCGCCCTCGCGGTCCTCATCGGTGGCGAGGAAGAGTTCGTCGGAGTCCTTCAGCAGGTCCTTGAGCTTCTTGACCTGGGCCTTCTTGTCAGCGTTGACCACATAGATCGGCTGGAAGTCGTGTTCGACGTCCACGCCAAGGCGGCGCACCTCGCCGGTGTACTTCTCGGGCACCTCCGCGGCGCCGTTGGGGAGGTCGCGGATGTGCCCGACGCTCGCTTCGACGACATAGCCGGGGCCCAGATAGCCCTTGATCGTCTTCGCCTTGGCAGGCGACTCGACGATGACGAGTCGGCGGCCGCCGTGTGCGGTGTCGCTGGTCGGGGACAACTTCGCTCTTCTCTCCGGTCGACGCGGGGATCCTCCCCAGGCCTTGCTCCCGGGGTTCGGGTCATGCTGACGCTGCGGAGTGTGACGGTACATCCCGCCCCCGTGTCAAACGGGAAAAGCCCGCAACGGCCACTCGAACGGTAACCCGACTCCCGCCATTCCTGCCGCCCGGAGCATCCGGCAGCCTTTTTGGGTCTATCCGGAGCGTGACTTCTCAGTTACCGGAGTGCCGGTTCTCACGCGCGGTTTCACACGCGCGTGAAGCACCACACGCCGAGGATCAGCGCACCGGATCCGGCGACGCTCGCGAGCGTCGCCGATGCGACGTGGTTCACATCGTGGGCGACCGGCTCGCCGTGCCGCAGCCGGACCCCGGTCCAGGCCAGCAGTGCGCCTCCGAACAGGGCGAACACCGTCCCCACGAAGATCGCCGGTCCGCTTTCCATCGGTCTGTCCTTCCGCCCCGAGTCCTCAGGTTCGGGAGGCTGGCACGCCCGGGAAGCGCACGTGCGAACCCACGGTGAACGCCGGCCGACCGGCACCCCATGGGGCGCTCAGACCGTGCCGGGCGTCGGCATCTTCCCGGCCGTCTTGTTTTCGTCGACGCGGACCCGGTGCACACGAGTGTGGCGAATCCGTCGTTCCCGTACTCCTCGTCGCGGAGCCGGCCGCAAGTCCTCAGCTCCGATCCGGGCGCCGAACCCGGCTCGAACTTGTCGCCGCAGGGCTTTCCTCCGATGTCGAGAAGACCTCGTCGTACGCGGTATACGCGGCCCCGTGAGGGGCACAGGCCACTCAGGCACGGATACGACTCACCTTCCACGCCGCCAGGGGCCCCTGGGACGCCCGCACGATGGCGCCCCTACCCGGCAGGCTCGATGAATCCCTGCTCCACCAGCAGCCGGATCTGCGCGGGCGTCCGGTCGCGCAGCAACACCGGATCTTCGCCGACCAGTTGGGCGATGGCATCGAGGATCCGGCCCGCGCTCAGCGTGCCGTCGCACACGCCCGCGAAGCCCGCGCCGACCGTGTCCACCTTGGTGGCCCGGCGCATCCCGCGGTTCTGGCGCAGCACCACGTGCTCCGGGTCCTCGGCGCCGGGCAGCCCGACCTGCTCCTGGACCACCTCCGTCACGAGCTTGAAGTGAGCGGCGAGCAGGGCCGCGTCGTCATGCGACCGCAGATAGTCGACGCGGTCGAAGTGCGCGCGCACGCTCTCGCCGAGCGGCTGCTCGACGGGGTGCGGCCACTCCTCGACCGTGATCGAGGGCTCGGCGGCCGCCGCCTTGCGCAGCGTGATCCATCCGAAGCCGACGGCCTTCACCTTGCGCGCCTCGAACTCGTCCAGCCAGGCGTCGTACCGGGCCTGGTAGTCGGCGGAATCGCCGTGGTGGTCGCCCGCGTCTCGCAGCCACAACTCGGCGTACTGCGTGACGTCCTGGACCTCGCGCTGCACGATCCACGCGTCACAGCCGCGCGGCACCCATGACCGGAGCCGGTCCTGCCAGTCCTCTCCCTCCACGTGCTGCCAGTTGGCGAGGAACTGCGCGAACCCGCCCTCGTTGAGCCGCTCCCCCGCCTGCTGAACGAGCGTGCGGCACAGATCGTCCCCGCCCATTCCGCCGTCCCGGTAGGTGAGCCGGGCGTCCGGAGAGATCACGAACGGCGGGTTGGACACGATCAGGTCGTACGTCTCCTCGTCCCGGACCGGCTCGAACAGGGAGCCTTCCCGCAGGTCCGCGGCCGGGGCGCCGGAGAGCGCGAGGGTGAGCGCGGTGATGTGCAGGGCGCGGGGGTTGAGGTCGGTCGCGGTGACGCGTGTGGCGTGCTGCGCGGCGTGCAGGGCCTGGATCCCGGAACCGGTGCCGAGGTCGAGCGCGGAGCCGACGGGCATACGCACGGTGATGCCGGCGAGGGTCATGGAGGCCCCGCCCACGCCGAGTACGACGCCTTCCTCCCGGCTGCCGATACCGCCCGCACCGCCGACGGCGCATCCCAGGTCGGACACGATGAACCAGTCCTCGCCGCCGGACCCGCCGTACGGCCGGATGTCCACGGTTGCGGCGACCTCGTCCCCGCCCGCCCTGGTCAGCCAGCCGCTCTCCAGAGCGTCCTGGACCGGCAGCACGTCCGCCACGCGCGCGTGCGGGACCGGCTGCTGCAGCAGAAAGAGCCGTACGAGCGTCTCCAGCGGCGTGTCCCCGCGGGTCGCCCGGAGCGCGGGCACGGTCTCGCTGCGCGCCAGCGCCGCGTACGCGGGGGCGCCGAGCAGGTCGAGAAGTCCGTCGGCGGTGAAGGAGGCGCCGAGCAGGGCGTCCCGCAGCCGAGCGGCGACGTCCACGCGATCGGACGAGGGCAGGGGTGACAGGCTGGTGTGACTCACGCTTCCCATTGTGTCCGCTGCCGCCGACAGGGGCGTACATCTGTGGACAGCACATGTCGACGCCTGTGGACAGCCAGGTGGGCACCCGCGGACAGCACAGCCGAGGGCCCGGCACGCACGCGTACCGGGCCCTCTCCAGGTTGACGAACGATCGCCCTCCCGGGGATCAGCCGCTGGTGGCCGACGGAGAGGCGGACGCGCTCTTGCAGGACTCCTGCTTGGCCATCGCCTTGCCCACGTCACCCTCCTCGAGCTTCTTCAGCGCGTCGTTCCCGCTCTTGCTCAGCTTGTCGAGCTGGGTCGCGATGCCCTTGAGGCCGTCCGCGAACTTGCCCTGGTCCTTGGTGTTGAGCCCGTCGACCTGCTTCTTCAGGTCGGCGTACGAGGCGGAGATGTCGTTGAGCTCCTTGACCGCGTTGGTCTGCCTCGTCTTGCCGTCGTCGACGTTCGGCGCCCCCGCCTTGTCGACGGCGCTACCGATCGCCTTGTAGGTGTCGGACATGTCCTGGAAGGCCTGCGCGTCCGTCTGCTGGACGGCTTCCGGCGCGCTGTTGTCCGAGGTCTGCTTCTGGATCGCGGCGTTGGCGGCCTCGATCCTCTTGGCCTGCGGCTGCACCGCGTCGCAGACCTGCTTGGCCCAGGAGTTCAGCTTGTCGTTGTTGCCGTTGTCGCTGCTGCATCCCGACAGCGCCAGTACCAGTACCGCACCGCCGGACAGTGCGGCCGCGAGCTTCTTGTTCACCGGATTGGTCCCTTCCATGGCTCTCGGCCCCGGAACATACACGCCAAGTGGGCGACAACTGCGTGCCGAATGTCCGTTAAAACACCTATTACAGCCATTTGCACTAAGAGAGAGAAGGCTCACGGAGAGGGTGTGAACACACACAGGCGGGCGGCCGACACGTCGATACGCGCCGTCCGCCCGCCCGTTGGCTCCGTTTCTGACCAGGCACAAGAGCCCGTACCGAGTCAGACGCGGGACATGTGAGCTATGAAACCACCGCGGGGTCAGGTGATTTGGTCACCCTTTCCGCGTTGCCTTCGTCACCCACGGCGATCCCGCGCCGCTTGGAGACGTACACCGCGCCCACGATCACGAGGAGCGCGAGGGCGGCGATGAGAATCCGTAGACCGACGTTCTTGTCGTCGCCGTAGGAGAACTTGACGACCGCCGGGGCGATCAGCAGAGAGACCAGGTTCATCACCTTCAGCAGCGGGTTGATCGCGGGTCCCGCGGTGTCCTTGAAGGGGTCGCCGACCGTGTCGCCGATCACCGTCGCGGCGTGGGCCTCGCTGCCCTTGCCGCCGTGGTGACCGTCCTCGACGAGCTTCTTCGCGTTGTCCCACGCGCCACCGGAGTTGGCGAGGAAGACCGCCATCAAGGTGCCGGTGCCGATCGCGCCCGCGAGGAACGAGCCGAGCGCGCCGACCCCGAGCGTGAACCCGATCGCGATCGGGGTGAGCACGGCGAGCAGACCGGGCGTGGCCAGTTCGCGCAGCGCGTCCTTGGTGCAGATGTCGACGACGCGCCCGTACTCGGGCGTCTCGGTGTAGTCCATGATCCCGGGGTGCTCGCGGAACTGCCGCCGCACCTCGTAGACCACGGCCCCCGCGGACCGCGAGACCGCGTTGATCGCCAGCCCCGAGAAGAGGAAGACGACCGCGGCGCCCGCGATGAGACCCACCAGGTTGTTGGGCTGCGAGATGTCCATCATCAGGTTCATCGGCGCGCCCGCTCCGGAGACCTTCTCGCCGACGTCGTGCGCCGCCGTCGTGATCGCGTCGCGGTACGAGCCGAAGAGCGCCGAGGCCGCGAGAACGGCGGTGGCGATGGCGATGCCCTTGGTGATGGCCTTGGTGGTGTTGCCGACGGCGTCCAGGTCGGTGAGGACCTGCGCGCCCGCGCCCTGGACGTCGCCGGACATCTCTGCGATGCCCTGCGCGTTGTCGGAGACCGGACCGAAGGTATCCATGGCGACGATGACGCCCACCGTGGTGAGCAGACCGGTACCCGCCAGCGCCACCGCGAAGAGCGCCAGCATGATCGACGTACCGCCGAGCAGGAAGGCCCCGTACACGCCGAGGCCGATCAGCAGGGCGGTGTAGACGGCGGATTCGAGACCCACGGAGATACCGGCGAGGACGACGGTGGCCGCGCCGGTGAGCGAGGTCTTGCCGATGTCCCGCACGGGACGGCGGGTGGTCTCGGTGAAGTAGCCGGTCAGTTGCTGGATCAGCGCGGCCAGCACGATGCCGATCGCGACGGCGACCACCGCGAGGACGCGCGGATCGCCGCTCTTGGCCTTGATCGCCACGTCCGTGACGCCGGCGAGATCGGCGTACTTCCCGGGGAGATAGACGTAGACGGCCGTGGCCACCAGCGCCAGCGAGATCGCCGCGGAGATGAAGAAGCCGCGGTTGATCGCGGACATGCCACTGCGGTCGGAGCGCCGGGGCGCCACCGCGAAGATGCCGACCATCGCGGTGAGTACCCCGATGGCGGGCACGATCAGCGGGAACGCCAGCCCTGAGTCGCCGAACGCCGCCTTGCCGAGGATCAGCGCGGCGACGAGCGTGACGGCGTACGACTCGAAGAGGTCGGCCGCCATGCCCGCGCAGTCGCCGACGTTGTCGCCCACGTTGTCGGCGATGGTCGCGGCATTGCGCGGATCGTCCTCCGGAATGCCCTGCTCGACCTTTCCGACCAGGTCGGCGCCGACGTCGGCGGCCTTGGTGAAGATGCCGCCACCGACACGCATGAACATGGCGATCAGCGCGGCGCCGAGACCGAAGCCCTCCAGGACCTTCGGCGCGTCGGCCGCGTACACCAGCACCACACAGGAGGCGCCCAGCAGACCGAGCCCCACCGTGAACATGCCGACGACGCCGCCCGTGCGGAAAGCGATCTTCATGGCTTTGTGCGAGACGGCGGTGAGATCCTTTTCGGACTCACCCTCCGCCGGGGTCGCTTCCCTGGCCGCGGCGGCCACGCGGACATTGCTCCGTACGGCGAGCCACATACCGATATAGCCGGTGGTCGCCGAGAACGCCGCGCCGATCAAGAAGAAGATCGACCGTCCGGCGCGCTGATTCCAGTCGTCCGCGGGGAGCAGCATGAGCAGGAAGAACACGATGATGGCGAATACGCCAAGCGTGCGCATCTGCCGCCCCAGGTAGGCGTTTGCGCCTTCCTGGATGGCCGTCGCGATCTTCTTCATGCTGTCGGTGCCCTCGCCCGCCGCGAGCACCTGGCGCACCAGGATCCCGGCGACCGCGAGCGCGGCCAGCGCGACGGCTCCGATGACCATCACGATGAGACGGTTGTCATCCGTCAGTACTGCGGCTGCGAAGGTTGTGGGGTGATCAAACTGATGAGGGGTAGAAAGCCCCGCCATTCGTCCTCCTTGACGCCTGTGCTGAGCTCAAGATGTGGACGGATTGTAGGTACCGGAACCTGATCAAAACAGTGCGCGGTAAGCGGAATTAGCCTTCACAGCCTCTTCAGCAAATGATCGACGGGTCCCCATGGAACCCAAATGAGGTAATGCCCCAAAACCGTTGACGCTTGATCAAATAATCGCGTGATTGATCGTGAATTAATTCACGAAAGGGCGGCCGCGCGCGCGGCACACGCAAAAAGAGCCCTGCTGAGCAGGGCTCTTCGGATTTGTTACGACCTGTGGAAGCGGATGCGGTCGGCGTGTCAGGCGAGGACCGTGGCCGACGGCGTGGTGGGCCAGCTCATCCTGATCAGTCCGCCGTTCTCCCCCGCGGTGACCTCCACGTCGTCGACGAGGCCGCTGATGACCGCGAGGCCCATCTCGTCCTCCTCGGCTTCCACATCACCGGGGGAGGCGCCGGGCACCGTCTCACCGGGCGCCGTACGCGGCGCCTCGTCGCCGACCTCGATGGAGAACTGCTTCTCCTCCTCGATCAGCGTCACCCGCACCGGCGCCGAAATGCCGCCGCTCTGGTGCAGTCCGACGGCACGGGTGCAGGCCTCGCCGACGGCGAGCCTGACCTCGTCGAGTACGGCCTCGTCCACTCCGGCCCTGCGCGCCACCGCTGCCGCCACCAGTCGGGCGGTCCTGACGTGCTCGGGCAGCGCGCTGAAGCGGAGTTCAACGGTGGCCATGCATCCCCCTCAGAACTACGGGCGTGCTGTCCAGGGGGCCGGGCCGCGGGCCCGGTCCCCCTACTTCTGCGCACCCGGGCCCAGGGCCCGGGCAGACCGGTGGTCAGTCAGTCGCGTTGACCGCCTCGTCGACCGAGGTGTGAATGGGGAACACCTTGGTCAGGCCGGTAATACGGAAGATCTTCAGAATGCGCTCCTGGTTGCAGACCAGTCGCAGTGAGCCCTCATGGGCCCGGACGCGCTTCAGGCCGCCCACCAGCACGCCGAGACCGGTGGAGTCGAGGAAGTCCACGCCCTCCATGTCGACGACGAGGTGGAAACTGCCGTCGTTCACCAGCTCGACCAACTGCTCGCGCAGCTTGGGCGCGGTATATACATCGATTTCGCCGCCGACCTCGACGACCGTACGGTCGCCGTTAGGGCCGGACACATTGCGAGTCGACAGAGACAGGTCCACGGATCCTCCAGCACCTTGCTATCGAGCGGTCGCCCCATGGGACACCTCGGCAGAGCCCCCTGGACGGTTCGCCAGCCGCGATGGCATTCAATCACTTACCGGCAGGCGTGCACGACGCCTTGGCTCCATTGTCCGTCACGCCAGTGACAGACTCGATGCCGATGGCCAAGAATCACCGATCCGATCGACCCTCGACGGACACCGCTTCCCGCCCCTCGCCGGGCACGGTCCTGGACCGGCTCGCCTCGGGGCCGAGCCGGGCTTCGCGCGTCACTCATACGGAGCACTTGCCCCCGCGGGCGGGTCGCCATGCCGTCTGGCCCGACCGGATCCGAGCGGAGGTCATCGCCGCAGTGCAGGCCGCGGGCATCGAACACCCCTGGGCCCACCAGGCACGCGCCGCCGAACACGCACTGGACGGCGAATCGGTGATCGTCGCCACGGGCACGGCCTCCGGCAAGTCCCTGGCATACCTCCTCCCGGTCCTCACAGCCCTCCTGGACGGCTCCGAGGCCCCGAACGGCCGTGGCGCCACCGCGCTCTACCTGGCCCCCACCAAGGCCCTTGCAGCCGACCAGTGCCGGGCCGTGAAGGAACTTTCACAACCTTTGGGCAACGCCGTACGCCCAGCCGTGTACGACGGCGACACGCCGTTCGAGGAACGCGAATGGGTGCGTCAGTACGCCAACTACGTCCTGACCAACCCCGACATGCTGCACCGGGGGATATTGCCCTCGCACCCCCGCTGGTCCTCCTTCCTGCGCTCTCTGCGCTACGTCGTCATCGACGAGTGCCACACCTACCGCGGCGTCTTCGGCTCCCACGTAGCCCACGTGCTGCGCCGCCTGCGCCGCCTGTGCGCCCGTTACGGCGCGTCGCCCGTCTTCCTGCTCGCCTCCGCGACCGCAGCCGAGCCATCGGTCGCCGCCGGTCGGCTGACCGGGCTCACCGTCGTCGAGGTCGCGGACGACGCCTCCCCTCGCGGTGAACTGGTGTTCGCCCTCTGGGAGCCCCCACTCACCGATCTGCACGGCGAGAAGGGCGCGCCGGTCCGCCGCACCGCCACCGCCGAGACCGCCGACCTCCTCACCGACCTCACCGTGCAGGGCGTGCGCTCGGTCGCCTTCGTACGGTCCCGCCGCGGCGCCGAGCTGATCTCGGTGATCGCCCAGGAACGTCTCGCCGAGGTGGACCGCTCACTGGCCCGGCGCGTGGCCGCCTACCGCGGCGGCTACCTCCCCGAGGAACGCCGCGCCCTGGAGCGCGCCCTGCACTCCGGCGAACTCCTCGGCCTCGCCGCCACCACCGCCCTCGAACTCGGCGTCGACGTCTCCGGCCTGGACGCCGTCATCATCTCCGGCTATCCGGGCACCCGCGCCTCCCTGTGGCAGCAGGCGGGCCGCGCGGGCCGCTCAGGACAGGGCGCGCTGGCGATCCTGGTCGCCCGCGACGACCCGCTGGACACGTTCCTCGTCCACCACCCCGAGGCCCTCTTCGACCAGCCCGTGGAGTCCACGGTCCTCGACCCCGACAACCCCTACGTCCTCGCCCCGCACCTGTGCGCCGCCGCCGCCGAAATGCCTCTCACCGACGATGACTTGGAACTCTTCGGTCCGGCCACCGCCGACCTGCTGCCGCAGCTGGAGGCCGCGAAGCTGCTGCGCCGCCGGACGAAGGCGTGGCACTGGACGCGCCGGGAGCGGGCCGCCGATCTGACCGACATCCGCGGGGAGGGCGGCAGTCCGGTGCAGGTCGTCGAGGCCGACACCGGGCGGTTGCTCGGCACGGTCGACGCCGGCGCCGCACACACGACCGTCCACGAGGGCGCGATCCACCTGCACCAGGGCCGGACGTACCTGGTGCGCAAGCTGGACCTGGAGGACTCCGTCGCGCTCGTCGAGGAGGCCAACCCGCCCTATTCGACCGTCGCCCGCGACACGACATCCATCTCGATCCTGGAGACGGACATCGAAGTCCCCTGGGGCGCGGGACGGTTGTGCTACGGATCCGTCGAAGTCACCAACCAAGTCGTCGCCTTCCTGCGTCGTCGTGTCATCACCGGTGAAGTACTCGGCGAGACGAAACTCGACCTCCCTCCTCGTACGCTCCGTACGCGCGCCGTCTGGTGGACGGTCACCGAGGACCAGTTGGACGCGGCCCGGATCAACCCGGAGATCCTCGGCGGCGCTCTGCACGCCGCCGAGCACGCGTCCATCGGCATGCTGCCGCTCTTCGCCACCTGCGACCGCTGGGACATCGGCGGCGTCTCCATCCCCCTTCACCCGGACACGCTCCTGCCGACCGTCTTCGTGTACGACGGCCACCCCGGCGGCGCGGGATTCGCCGAACGCGCCTTCCACACGGCCCGTTCCTGGCTCACCGCCACCCGTCAGGCCATCGCCTCCTGCGAGTGCGACGCCGGCTGCCCGTCCTGCATCCAGTCCCCCAAGTGCGGCAATGGCAATGATCCGTTGCACAAGCGGGGGGCCATACGACTGCTCACGGAGTTGCTCCGGGCGGCGCCGGAGGGCTGAGCGCCGGAGGTGACTCCGGCTCCTCAAGGGGTGGTCCGGAGTCGGCCGGCCCCGGAGAGCCCACCGAGTCGGGTTCCACCGGCCCTGCTGGTCCCGCCCTGGATCTGACCTCCGCGGCGAACGGTCCCCTGCCGGACGTCGCCGTCACATCCGAAATCTCTCCCTCGACCGCGCACCGCACGAGCCGTGCGCGCTGCGCGCGTACCACCCGGTCGGCCCGGGCGCAGGCCGCCGTACCACCGTCCATCCAGTGGTCCGCCGCGGCGAGCGCCGCCAGGTCGGCGGCCCCCGCCGCCCGGTGCCGGACCACGACGGCCTGCCCCATGGCCAGCACCGCCCCGAACACGACACACAGCACGGCGATGGCCCCGACTGTCCAGACGGTCGCCGATCCTCTGTCGGAGGAACGGGGCCCCGTGCGGTCGAGGCGTCGCCTGCCCTCAGCGAGCCAAAGGGCCGCGTGCGCCCGGGCACACTGAAGTGCCCGCGCGGCCTGCCCGCATCCCTTCATCCGCCCACCGCCCCCACCGTCTCCTCCGCCAGAGCCACGGCCTCGTCGCGCAGCTCCATGGACAACGCGTCGGGACCCGGCGTTCTCGCGACGACCGTGACCCGGACCAGGTCGTCCTCCCGGCTCACCGTGACCCGCGCGCCGCGCGGTGCCGCCCGTCGGGTCGTCGCCAGGACCGTGTCGGGCGGGTCCTGGCGCGCCGCGGCACGGGCGCCCACCCTCGCCGCGTCCGCGCACTGGATCTGCGCGGACGCGGCGAGCAGGGCCCACACCAGCGACATTCCTACGAGGACCAGTGAGGGCAGTACCACGGCGGCTTCGGCGGTCACGAACCCGCCGTCCCGACACCGGACGGGGCCTCTCGCCACCGAGGCCGCACACTCGCCCGGGCCCCTCGCCACCGAGGCCGCACACTCGCCCGGGCCCCTCGCCACCGAGGCCGCACACTCGCCCGGGCCCCTCGCCACCGAGGCCACACGCCCGCCCCAGCCCCTCGCCACCGAGGCCACACGCCCGCCCCAGCCCCTCGCCACCGAGGCCACACGGCCGACCGGGCCTGTGTCCCCCGGAGCCGCACACCCGCCCCGCTCACATCTGGACATTGAGCGCCCGCCCCACGATGCCCTGCAGTTCCTCGCCGACCTGCCCGCTCGTCACGACCTTGTAGAGCGTGGCGGCGAACGCCACTGCCGCGAGCACCCCGACCGCGTACTCGGAGGTGACCATTCCCGCGTCACTCCGCGCCACCAGCCCGCACATCCAGGCCCGCACCCGAGAACGTCCTTGTACGAGACCTCGTACCGTCTTGCGCATTTCAACCCCCGTAGAAGATTCATCCCTGTTGATCACATCGATCGCTTGTCGTCCACCGCGTGCCGTCGACGTCTCCGGTCAGCCACCACCTCCTCGCAGCAACCCGCCGGCCAGCCCGATCACCACGGGCAGCACACCGATCGCGAGGAACGCGGGCAGAAAGCACAGCCCCACCGGCGCGGTGACCATGACGGCCGCCCGGCGTGCTCGTGCCGTCGCCGTGCGCCCCCACTCGGCGCGGGCCTCCCCGGCGAGCCGCCCGACCGGAACGGCCGCCGGTACGCCCGACTCGCCCGCCCGCTCCAGCAGCCGCGCCAACGCCCGGGCACCCGGTATCGACGCCAACTTCCGCCACGCCTCGGCCGGTTCTCCCCCGAGCCGCACTTCCGCCGCGCCCCGTGCCAGCCGCTCCCCGACAAGTCCGCCCAGGGCCTCACCCACGGCCTGGGCCGCCACGACGGGGCTAGCCCCTGCCGCGATACAAGCGGCCACCAAGTCGGCAGCGAGCGGGAGTTGGCGGGCAGCCCGCGTCACGTCGTACTCCTCCACCGGGCCCGGCCTCCTCCGCTGCCGCCACCGCCAGGCCCCGAACCCGGCGGCCAGCCCGACCAGAACCCCGGCGAGGCCCCCGACCAGCAGCCACCCGACGCACACGGCGCCCAGCACCGGCAGCCACCGCCGCCCCACACCCCGCACCTCGAAGCGGCGCCATGAAGGAGCCATCTCCAACGCCAGCAGTTCACCCAGCCTTCTGCGCGCCCTCCGCTCGCGCCGCGCCGCCCCGAACGACCGGACCAGCCACCCAAGTGCCAGCGCCCCGCACATCACTGCCCCCAGCCTGTGGACAACTTCCGTACTCATGCCGTCTCCGCCCCTCTCACGATTCGCAGCGCCCACCAGAGCCCCACGCCCTCCAGCACCCCGCCGACCAGCAGACAGCCCAGTCCGGGGCCGGTATGCAGCAGCACGTGCAGCGGATCGGCGCCCAGCGCGGTGCCGAGCAGGAGCCCCAGGACCGGCAGCCCCGCGAGCATCCAGGCCGTAGAGCGTGAGCCAGCCAACTGCGCGCGTAGATCCGCTCTTTGGTCGCGCTCTGCGCGCAACGCCCCTTCGAGCCGGTCGAGTCCCGCCGCGAGTCCCGCGCCCCGGTCCACGGCGACGCGCCAGCACGCGGCGAGCCCCACCAGCCCTTCGGCCCCGGGCTGCCGTGCCGCTTCAGTGAGCGCGCCGGGGACATCCCCGCCGAACCGCGCGGCCGCCAGCACCACCGGCTGCGCATCGCCGAGCCCGTCCGAGTCCCGCGCGGCCCGCAGCAGCGACTCGCCCGGCTGCCGCCCGGCCCCTACCTCCCCGGCGAGCGCGCCGCACAGGGCGATCACCGCATCGCCCCGTCGTTCCCGTTCGCGCCGCGCCTCCGCGGCCCGCCGCATCCGCCCGAACAGGGGCACCGCGGCCGCCCCGAGAAGAAGCGGCAGCACAGACCCGCCCAGCAGCGCGATCAGCAACCCGGCAACCAGCGACCACCCTTCGGCCCGCAGTCGCCCGCGCAGCCGCCGCCATCCGAGTAGCGCCCTCTCCCATGTCGGTGGACCGGTCGCCACCACCCCGCCGCCCGCACACAGCAGCCGCGCCCGGCGCGCCCCCGAATCCCAGCCGCCCATTACCCAGGCCGCCGCCCCGGCGCACGCCATGGCCGCCCCCACCGACATCTCACCGATCTCCGTCACAACAGCTCACTCCCCTCGCTCCCGTCCTGGAGCAGTCCCTTCAGCCGCTCCCACCCCCGCTCGTAGGCGAAGGCCTCCTCGCCCCACCGCAGCGCCGGCACCGTCACCACCAGCCCCGACGGGTCGCGCTCCAGTACGTGCACCTCGGCGATCCGCCGCCGCCCTGCGCGGTCGCGTACGAGATGCAGGACCACGGAAAGCGCCGCAGCCAACTGGCTGTGCAGGGCGGCCCGGTCGAGCCCGGCGGCGGTGCCCAGTGCCTCCAGGCGCGCCGGGACCTGCGCCGCCGCGTTTGCGTGCACCGTGCCGCAGCCGCCCTCGTGGCCGGTGTTGAGCGCGGCCAGCAGTGAGACGACCTCCGGCCCGCGCACCTCTCCCACCACCAGTCGGTCCGGTCTCATCCGCAGGGCCTGTCGGACGAGTTCCTGGAGCGCGACCAGCCCGACGCCCTCCTGGTTGGCGGGCCGCCCCTCCAGGCGCACGACATGGGGATGGTCGGGCCGCAGCTCCGCCGAGTCCTCGGCGAGCACGATCCGTTCCCCGGCCCCCACCAGCCCGAGGAGCGCGCTCAGCAGCGTCGTCTTTCCCGTGCCCGTGCCTCCGCTGATGAGGAAGGAAAGCCGGGCGTCCAGTAGTGCTCTCAGCACCCGGTCCCCTCCGGGCGGCACCGTCCCCGCCGCCACCAGCTCGTCGAGAGTGAACGCGCGCGGCCGTACGACGCGCAGGGACAGGCAGGTGGAGCCGACGGCGACCGGTGGCAGCACCGCGTGCAGGCGTGTGCCGTCCGGAAGCCGGGCGTCGACCCAGGGGCGGGCGTCGTCGAGCCTTCTGCCGGCCACGGCCGCGAGGCGTTGCGCGAGACGTCGTACGGCTGCCGCGTCCGCAAACGAGACCGCCGTCAACTCCAGGCCTCGGCCCCGGTCCACCCACACCCGGTCCGGCGCCGAGACCAGCACATCGGTCACCGAGGGGTCGCCGAGCAGTGGTTCCAACGGGCCACTGCCCACCAGTTCGGAGCGCAACCGCTCGGCCGTGCCGAGGACTTCGGCGTCCCCGAGCACTCGCCCCTGCTCACGCAGCGCCTGTGCCACGCGCGCGGGCGTCGGCTCCCATCCACTCTCGGCGAGCCATTGCCGTACGCCGTCGAGCAACCCCGTACGCCCGTCCGACACGCCCGCGGGCCCGTCTCGCGGGGCCGTATCAGCGTCCAGCCACCCCGCTGGCCCCGCTCGCGGCCCACTACGCCCGTCCGACCACCCCGCAGCCCATCCCTGCGGTCCAGTTCGCCCATCTCCATCCAGCCCCGCGCCGCAATCCATGCCCGTAGCCCCGTCCCAGCTCATACGCCCCCGCCTTCCACCTGAGCCCGCTTCCAGAAGGCAGTGCAGAACCGCGCGAGTGGCCCCCGCGCCGCTCCGCCGGGTGGGGGACCGCCGTCCAGCGGCGAGGGTTCGGCCGGCACTTCGCCGACCAGGGGCAGGCCGAGCAACTGGGCGACCTGGCGGTCGTCGAGGCCCGGCGCGTAGGGACCGCGCACCGCGACCCGTAGATCGCGCAGGACCATGCCGACCGCGGACGCCACCCGTCCGGCCGCCGCGATCGCGCGCAGTTCGGCGGGGACCACCAGCAGTCCCAGGTCGAGCTGGGCGAGGACCTCGGCGACGCCCTCGTCGATACGGCGGGGCAGGTCGACGACCACCGCGCCGCCGCGCCGCCTGGCGGCGGCCAGGACCGCTCGTACGGCTTGCGGAGGGATGGTGACCGAGTCGCCGCGATCCCAGCTCAGGACCCGCAGCGCGTGCAGTTCCGGCAGGGACTCCTCCAGCGCGCCGCCGCCCACCCGGCCACGGGATGCGGCGAAGGCCGGCCAGCGCAGGCCTTCGGCCGCCTCTCCGCCCAGGAGTACGTCGAGTCCGCCGCCCAGCGGATCCGCGTCCACGAGGAGCGTGCGCCTTCCCTCGCGCGCCGAGGTGACGGCGAGCGCGCAGGCCAGCGTGGAGGCTCCGGCCCCGCCGCGACCGCCGAGCACGCCGACGGTGAGGGCGGGCCGTCCGACGCCCTCGGCCACATCGGCGATGCGGTCGACCAGCCATTGCTCGCCATCGGGCAGCATCAGGACGTGGTCGGCGCCGATCTCGACGGCCCGCCGCCAGACACCCGAGTCGTCCTGATCCCGCCCCACCAGCACCACTCCCCTTCGCCGCGCGGCCCCGCGCACCCGCCGCGCAGCGTCGTCCCCGACGAGTACGAGAGGTGCCGCCTCCCAGCTCCCTCTGCGATCCGGAACCCCGTGATGGACCTCCGGCCTGGCACCCGCGGCCGCGCACAGGCGCAGCAGGTCGTCAAGGAGTTCGGCGTCCTCCGTGACGATCAACGGTCCGCCCTGCCGCCCCTCGGCGGCGGGCGGCCGGTCGTGTGTGATGGCTCCCGCCACGATCTCCAGCCCCCTTCGCTGCTTCTCGCGCGGGGCCCTCTGCGACCCCGCGATTCCCGCTCGTGTGAAGAACCGGCAAGCGGCCTCCATATGAACGGCCGATACGAACCGGCCATACGCGCTCCGCAAACGGAACCGGCCATGAACTCGCCGCGAGCGGTGCGCGTTTGAATCACGGTGCAGCGATCCCGGAAATCGTGCGGATCTTGGTCGAAAACTGTGGACAACTCAGTGGTTGTGAATATCGCCTTCACCCATACCGGTGACCCCTGTGCGACTTCCATAGAGCAGCGTCACGACTACGCACGGTGACGAAGCTGGCGCATGCGAAGAGGCCGGCCTCAACGGTGCCGACAAGGCTCCGAGGCCGCGCAGAAGAGGGAGAAAACCCATCCGGACATGCGACGACCCCCGCCGGGGGGGAGAGCGGGGGTCGTCCCCACGGCCGACTCGGGGGGGGAGGAGTCGGACCGGGTTAGCACGGTCGCGAACGATCCGTGACTTCCATGGTGTACCCGAGAGCCCTCTCAGGCAAACCCACGCGCCTCACCTTACGCCGAATGGTGGGCGGCCTATGCTCGGGCTCGTGGAAAACCACTCCTTGCCCCGCGCAGCGGCCTTCTTTGACCTGGACAAGACGGTCATTGCGAAGTCGAGCACACTCACGTTCAGCAAGTCGTTCTACCAAGGCGGACTGATCAACCGCAGGGCCGCCTTGCGCACCGCATATGCCCAGTTCGTGTTCCTGGCGGGTGGCGCCGATCACGACCAGATGGAGCGGATGCGCAAGTACCTCTCCGCGATGTGCCGCGGATGGAACGTCCAGCAGGTCAGGGAGATCGTCGCCGAGACGCTGCACGACCTGATCGACCCGATCATCTACGACGAGGCCGCGTCCCTCATCGAGGAGCATCACACCGCCGGACACGACGTCGTGATCGTGTCCACGTCCGGGGCCGAGGTGGTCGAGCCGATCGGCGAGCTGCTCGGCGCGGACCGCGTGGTGGCGACCCGCATGGTCGTCGGCGAGGACGGCTGTTTCACCGGCGAGGTGGAGTACTACGCGTACGGACCGACGAAGGCCGAGGCGATCAAGGCGCTGGCCGCGTCCGAGGGGTACGAACTCGCCCGCTGCTATGCCTACAGCGACTCGGCGACCGACGTGCCGATGCTGGAGTCCGTCGGCCATCCGCACGCGGTGAACCCGGATCGCGCACTGCGTCGCGAGGCACTCGCCCGGTCGTGGCCGATTCTGGACTTCCACCGCCCGGTCCAGCTGAAGCAGCGGCTGCCCGCACTGTCCGTACCGCCCCGGCCGGCGCTGGTCGCGGCGGCCGCGATAGGAGCGGCCGCGGCCACGGCGGGGCTCGTCTGGTACGCCAGTCGGCGGCGCGCGACGACAATGTGATCCGCGGCGCCCATGTGTCACGTCACAGTTGAGCGGACAGCACATTCACGCCCGGTTCGCACCTGTTTGAACCTAAAAGTAAAGAAGTACAGTCAGGCCTTCCGCTTCCTCCGAACCTGGAGTACAAAGAAGTTAACGGCCCGCGAGACCAAGGACATCCGAGAGGATCACCTTTAAACGCAACCAAGGCCCCACGGACCCGAGCATGAACACCGGGCACCCACGCGACGTCGACCCGTCGATTACGGGCCAGCCGCACCAGGTGACGGGCAGCAGTTCCCGACCTGATGGGCATATATCGAGGACGCTTGGTAACCCGGTGAGCATGCCAGCGGCGGTACGAGACCTCGTACCGCCGCAACCCTGTTCAGGAAGTTTTTCGCCCTCTTAGGAGAGGGCGATTTTTTTCTTGCGGCCCCTCGTGAAGGGGCATGTGCGAGCCCGCTACGCCGCCCCGCGCTGAAGCGCCTCGCAGACGGCCGTCGACTCCCTGGCCCCCAGCTCAACCGCCGTGCCACAGTGGGCGATCCAGGCCGCCATTCCCTCCGGAGTTCCGGAGACATAGCCCTCCAGAGCCGCCAGGTAGGCCGCGCGACCGAGTTCGGCGTGACCGACCTCCGCCGGGCAGACCGACTTCGGGTCGAGGCCGCTGCCGACCAGGACGATGCGCTCGGCCGCGCGCGCGACCAGGCCGTTGTGGGAGGTAAAGGGACGCAGGGCGAGCAGTTCGCCGTGAACGACGGCCGCCGTGACCAGCGCGGGAGCCGAGCCGCCGGCGATGATCAGCTGTGAAAGGCCCTCGAGCCGGCCGGCGACCTCATTCGCGTCCGGCGGTGGCAGCTCGATGAGGGGCTCGTCGACCGGCTCGCCGTTCTGCCGCGGCCGGCCGACCCCGTCCGCCTTGTCCGCCGCCGCGACCAGGTGCAGCCTTGCCAGCACCCGCAGGGGCGACTGCCGCCAGATGGACAGGAGTTGACCCGCCTCTGCGGTCAGCCGCAGGGCCGCGCCGACCGTACGGGCCTCGTCGTCCCCGCTGAAGTCGGTACGGCGGCGGACCTCTTCGAGAGCCCAGTCGGCGGCGGACAGCGCCGCGGAACCGCGTGCGCCGCGTAGCGCCGCCTCGGACGTGATCTCGTTGCTGCGACGCCGCATGATCCGGTGCCCGTAGACCCGGTCCACCGCCTTGCGGACGGACTCCACGGATTCGGCCACCCCGGGAAGCGAACCCAGGGCCGCGAGCGGATCGGCGTGCGCACCTGTCGTACTCATGAGTACGACATTACGCATCCTTGCGGACCACCCCACGAAGGAGTGGTCTTCTTCACTCCGGCGCGACACTCCATGCAATCACTCCACTACCCTTGGTGAACATGAAAATTGCTTTCGTCGGAAAGGGCGGCAGCGGCAAGACCACCCTGTCCTCGCTCTTCATCCGCCACCTCGCGGCCTCCGGGGCGCCGGTCGTCGCCATCGACGCGGACATCAACCAGCACCTGGGGGCCGCGCTGGGCCTCGAAGAGGCGGAGGCCGCCGCGCTGCCCGCCATGGGTGAACGGCTGCCGCTCATCAAGGACCATCTGCGCGGCTCCAATCCACGCATCGCGTCCGTCGAGGCGATGATCAAGACGACCCCACCCGGCGAAGGCTCACGACTGCTGCGGGTGAGCGAGAACAATCCGGTGTACGACGCCTGCGCGCGCCCGGTGGAACTCGACGGCGGCGCCGTCCGTTTGATGGTCACCGGCCCGTTCACCGAGGCCGATTTGGGAGTGGCCTGCTACCACTCCAAGACCGGTGCAGTGGAGCTCTGCCTGAACCATCTCGTCGACGGCCAGAGCGAGTACGTCGTCGTCGACATGACGGCGGGCTCCGACTCCTTCGCGTCCGGCTTGTTCACCCGCTTCGACATCACGTTCCTCGTCGCCGAGCCGACCCGGAAGGGGGTCTCCGTCTATCGCCAGTACAAGGAGTACGCCCGCGACTTCGGCGTCGCCCTGAAGGTCGTCGGCAACAAGGTGCAGGGCCAGGACGACATCGACTTCCTCCGCGCCGAAGTCGGTGACGACCTCCTGGTGACGGTCGGACACTCGGACTGGGTGCGGGCCATGGAGAAGGGCCGCCCGCCACGGTTCGAGCTCCTGGAGGAGGCCAACCGCCGCTCGCTGCACACCTTGCGGGTCGCCGCTGACGCCACGTACGAGCTGCGGGACTGGGCGCGTTACACGCACCAGATGGTGCACTTCCATCTGAAGAACGCCAGCAGTTGGGGCAACGCGAAGACCGGGGCGGACCTGGCGGCGCAGGTCGACCCCGGCTTCGTACTCGGTGAGGATCTGGTGGCGACGGCTTGAATCGCAGGCCGGCGGGGGGCTGCTACGGCTTGACCGCCGGCGCGCCGGGGACGCCCTTCGGTGCCGGGGCGGGGCGGCCGGAGAGGAAGGACGCCCAGCCCTGCCTCGGGGCCTGGCCGACCTGGAGGCCTCGGAGCTTGTCGAGGGTGGCCGGGTCCTGGGCGTCGAGCCAGTCGGCGAGCTGCCGGAAGGAGACGCAGCGCACCTCGGCCTTGGTGCAGACGCGCTCGACGACCTCGTCGATGGCACGCATGTAGGTGCCGCCGTTCCAGGATTCGAAGTGGTTGCCGATGATCAGCGGTGCGCGGTTGCCGTCGTAGGCGCGGTAGAAGCCCTTGAGCAGGCCGTCACGCATCTGGTCGCCCCAGTACTCCTGCTTGTCGGGATCGCCCTGGGTCTGGGTGCCCGACTGGTTGACCATGAAGTTGTAGTCCATGGTGAGCTGCTCATAGGAGTGTCCGGGGAAGGGCACGAGCTGCATCGACAGGTCCCACAGGCCCCGCTTCTTCTTGGGCCATACCTGGTTGTTGACGCCGCTGGTGTCGTAGCGGAAGCCCAACTGGCGGGCTGCCTTCGTGAAGTTCTTCTGGCCCTCCAGGCACGGCGTCCGGGCGCCGATGAGCTCCTTGTCGTAGTCGAAGGGGAGCGGGGGCGCCTTCTTCATGCCGGTGTTGGTCTTCCAGGACTTCACGAACGACTTCGCCTGTGCGATCTCGCTCTTCCACTCCGCGACCGACCACTCGCCGACGCCGCCTCCGTTGCCGCAGAAGTGGCCGTTGAAGTGCGTGCCGATCTCGTTGCCCTCCAGCCACGCGCCGCTCAGCTGCTTCACGGTGTCCTTGATGCCCTGCTCGTCGTTGAAGCCGATCTCCGAGCTGCCGGGCGAGTGCTGCGGTGGCCGGTACAGGTCGCGCTTGTCCTTCGGCAGCATGTACACGCCGCTCAGGAAGTACGTCATCGTCGCGCTGTTGGCCTTGGCGATCTTCCGGAAGTGCGAGAAGAGCTTCTGGCTGTCCTCGCCGGCGCCGTCCCACGAGAAGACCACGAACTGCGGGGGCCTCTGACCGGGCGTCAGCCGCACGGGTGTGGGCAGTTGGGGCTGGGCACCGGTGTACGCGGTGGAGCCGTCGCCGATCAGGCGGACCGCGCTCTTGGGTGCCGGGGCTCCCGCCGCCTTCTTCGCGCCGTGAGCGCCTTCCGTGGAGTCGGTCGCGCAACCGGCGAGCGCCGTGGCGCAGGCCGCGGCGAGTGCTACGCCCGCGGTGATCCTCTGGGTGACGGCCATCTTCCGCCCTCCTTCTTCCTTCGGTCAGGGCAACGCTGATTAGGGCGTTCTGGGTGATGTACAGCGATTTGTCGACAGCGCCGCCAAGGTCGCACGGGACCGAGAAGGAATAAATACGACAAGCCGATAAAATGCCCCGTTCACCCGAGAGAGTGATTCACTGCCCCATTTGCGCCGATATTCCGCACAAACCCTTTACTCTGCATTACGATCCGTTTACTGAGTGTTGAAAGTCCCGCCGCTTGCACGCCGTGACCCACGGCCGCGATCCCCCGCCCGCTTTGGGCGGGGCCCCCTGTTCCGCGACCGCGCTGCCCCGGAGGAGACGGGAACCATGTCCGCCTGCGTCCCCACCCGCGCCGCCGACTCGACTCGGCCAAGGCGCATCCACAAGCCCCACAGTCCCCAGCCGACCCCGCCCCGCCGATTTCGCATCGCGGGCGCCGATCTGTCGGCCTCGATCGCGGTCTTCCTGATCGCCCTGCCCCTGTCCCTCGGCATCGCCCTCGCCACCGGCGCGCCGCTCCAGGCCGGACTCGTCGCCGCCGCCATCGGCGGACTCGTCGCCGGACGGCTCGGCGGGTCACCGCTCCAGGTGAGCGGACCCGCCGCCGGGCTCACGGTCGTCACCGCCGAGCTCATCCACCGCTACGGATGGCGCACGACCTGCGCCATTACCGTTCTCGCCGGCATCGCCCAACTGGGCCTGGGCTGCCTGCACGTGGCCCGGACGGCGCTCGCGGTCAGCCCCGCGATCGTGCACGGCATGCTCGCCGGAATCGGCGTGACCATCGCCGTCGCCCAGCTGCACATCGTGCTGGGCGGCACACCGCAGAGTTCCGTCCTCGACAACCTCCGTGCGCTGCCGGACCAGTTGGCGCGCGTCCACCCGGCGGCGGTGTCGATGAGCGCGGTGACGCTGACGCTCCTGTTCACCTGGCCGCGGATTCCCGGACGGGTGGGTCGGCTGCTGCGCAAGGTTCCCGCCGCGCTCGTCGCTGTCGCCGGGGCCACCGTGACCGCATCACTCACCGGCCTGACCCTGCCCAGGGTCGACCTGCCCGCCTGGAGCAGCCACGCGCTGGCCGGGCTGCCGGAGGGTCCGGTGCTCGGCATCGCCGCCGCCGTCCTCACCGTGACCCTGGTGTGCAGTGTCCAGTCGCTGCTCGGCGCGGTCGCTGTGGACAAGCTGGTGGCGGGGCGGCCGGAGTCGCAGCCCAGGGTGGGCCGTTCCCACCTCGACCGGGAGCTGCTCGGGCAGGGCGCCGCCAACATCGTCTCCGGCGCGCTCGGCGGACTGCCGGTCGCCGGCGTGGCGGTAAGAAGTTCAGCGAATGTGCAAGCCGGTGCCGTGAGCCGGAACTCCACGATGCTGCACGGCGTTTTCGTAGTAGTTGCCGCGCTGCTGATGGTCCCGATCCTGGAGCTGATCCCCCTCGCATCGCTCGCCGCCCTGGTGATGGCCGTCGGCATCCAGATGGTGTCCCTGCACCACATTCGCGCGGTCACCCGCCACCGCGAGGTGCTGGTCTACGCCGTCACCACGCTCAGCGTCGTTTTCCTCGGCGTTCTCGAGGGCGTGGCGCTGGGGGTCGCCGTGGCCGTCGGCGTCGCCCTGAACCGCCTCGCCCGTACCCGCATCACGCACGATGAGAAGGAAGGTGTCCATTACGTACAGGTAAGAGGGCAGTTGACGTTCCTCGCGGTGCCACGGCTCAGCCGTACCCTGCACCTCGTACCCCAAGGAGCCGGTGCCGTCGTGGAGTTGGACGGCTCGTTCATGGACCACGCGGCATACGAGTCACTGCACGACTGGCAGAACGCGCACGTCGCGCAGGGCGGCACGGTCGAGCTCACCGGGCGGGCCGGAACCCGGATCGCCGAGCCCGCGGGCTCCGCCCACTGCCGCTGCCGACCCTGGACGCCGTGGCGGAACCACCACTGCGAGACCTCCGCCGACCCGCAGTCCGCATCCACTCACGACCCATCGGCCGGCCGGGAAGAGGCGACCGGCGCCACCACACCGAGCGGACATCAACTGGCGCGTGGCATCAGCGCGTTCCAGCGCAACACCGCGCCCCTGGTGCGGGGTGAGCTCGCCCGGCTGGCGCGGGAAGGTCAGCGGCCGTCCCAGTTGTTCCTGACCTGTGCCGACTCTCGGCTCGTCACATCGATGATCACCTCCAGTGGTCCGGGTGACCTCTTCGTCGTACGGAATGTGGGCAACCTCGTGCCGTTGCCCGGAGAGGAGAGCGGGGACGACTCGGTGGCCGCGGCGATCGAGTACGCGGTGGACGTGCTGCAGGTGCGGTCCATCACGGTGTGCGGGCACTCCGGGTGCGGGGCGATGCAGGCCCTGTTGAATGCCGAGCCCGGAGGGGCGCCCACGCCGCTCAAGCGATGGCTGCGGCACGGGCAGCCGAGCCTGGAGCGGATGGTGGCCGAGGACCGGCCGTGGGCGCGGCTCGCCCGGAGAGCGCCCGCCGACGCGGTGGAGCAGCTGTGTCTGACCAACGTGGTGCAGCAGTTGGAGCATCTGCGGGCGCACGAGTCCGTGGAGCGGGCCATGCGGGAGGGTGCGCTCGAACTGCACGGGATGTACTTCCACGTCGGCGAGGCGCAGGCATATCTGCTGGCCGACGGTGACGGGTCCGAGCTGTTCGACCATGTGGGAGTGCCGGAGGATCTGCGGCATCCCGCGTGATCGGACCGTGGTGGGGGGGGGCCCGCGGGCGGGGGGGCGCCCCCCCCCCCCACCCCCCCCCGCCCCGCCGGACGAGCACGAGT
>NZ_JBEZKJ010000028.1:0-14444 GCF_040651675.1 Streptomyces sp. NPDC048415
GTCCTCTGCTCGGTGCGTGCCCGCTGATCCAGCGGGCCGGCATCCCGCAGGCCCGGCCGGTGGACTCGGGGCCCGCAGCGGCTCAGAAGAGCAGGCCGCCCGCGGTCGGGCCGTTCTGCGCCTGGTCGACCTTCGCCGTGTTGCAGGCGGCGTAGTGCGAGTTGGGGGCGAGGATGACGCCGAGGACGGCGCCGTTGGACCACGGAGCGATGCAGCGGCCGTCGACGAGCGTGCCGTTGACGACGGCAAGGCCCTGCTGAGGGGCGTTAACGACGACCGGGGACGACGAGAAGCCGCCACCGCCGGTGACGGTGGTGTTGTTGTCGTCGGCCGCGGCGGCGCCGCCGGCCGCGAGGACGATGCCCGCGGCGAGGGCGGAAATGGCCGTAACCTTGTTACGCATGAGATGCGCCTTTCGGTGGGGCGGTTGGGGTTTCCGTACTCCGAATTGCTCGGAGCAGGTCAGAAGAGCAGGCCGCCCTCGTACTGGGCGTTCTGCGACTGGTCGATCTCCGCCGTGTTGCAGGCGGCGTAGCGCGAGTTCGACGCGAGGACGCCGCCGAGGACGGCGCCGTTGGACCACGGGGCGACGCAACGGAGGTCGACGGCCGAGCCGTTGACGACGGCAAGGCCCTGCTGGGGAGCGTTAACGACGACCGGGGACGACGAGAAGCCGTCACCGCCCTTGACGGTGGTGCAGTTGTCGGCCGCGGCGGTGCCAGCCGCCGCGAGGACGATGCCCGCGGCGAGGGCGGAAATGGCCGTAACCTTGTTACGCATGAGATGCGCCTTTCCGGGCTGCGTTTGGGGGATTCACCTGCTCCGAATTGCTCGGGACAGGAGTCAGAAGAGCAGGCCGCCCTTGGAAGCGGCGTTCTGCGACTGGTTGATCTGCGCCGTGTTGCACGCGGCGTAGTGCGAGTTCGGCGCGAGGACGCCGGCGAGGACTGCTCCGTTGGACCACGGTGCGATGCAGCGACCGTCAACCAGCGTGCCGTTGACGATGAGAACGCCCTGCTGAGGGGCGTTCACGACGACCTCGGACGACGAAAAGCCGCCGCCACCCTGGACCTTGGTGTTGTTGTCGCTGGCCGAGGCAACGCCGACGCTGCTGACGACAGCACCGAGGGTGAGGGCAGTGATGACCGCGAACTTCCTGGGCAACTCGGTTCCTCCTGAATTCACCGTTGCGCACGCTTGCATACCAGGAAACCTTGATATGCGCGTATAAGTCACGGGAAGAGGGCCTAAACGGGGCTGATTCCATCGGATGGCGCAATGCCGCGTGTTCAGGCAGGCCGAGCGGGAATGGGGGTCGAATCCGTGCGGCTCATCCAGGGTGAACGACAATCCGAAAGCCCGCGGTCGACGGCCGCTCGGAGAAATTCCCCGTCCAACAGGCTGCACAGGGCCGTGGGGAACGAGCGCCCACGCGTGTCCGGCCCACCGGAAGGGAGAGGGCCGGTGGGCCGGACAGATGGTTCGCGGGCCCCGGCGGTATTCGGGTCCGCCGAGTCAGGATGTGGAGTTACCGGTCCGGATCCAGCGTCCGGGCCTGCGTCACCGAGGTGACGGACGTGTGTGAAACCAGGATCGACAGCGGGCCGAGCCGCCCGCGGCACGTGCGGTGTCGGTCTCCGGTTGCCGAGAACCGGATCAGAGCCTCAGAATTCCGGGCCCGCCGGTGTCCCGCGAACAGACGGGACCACATGGCAGCGAAAGCATCGTGAAGCCTTAGGGCTTTCGCCGGTACGGCCGACTTCTACGGTTTCCGTTTCGTCACTTGCCGAGCAGGGTGCCGAGCCCGATAGCGGTCGGCGCCTGCAGGGGGTGGACCTGAACGGAGCCGTTTCCGGCCGGGTTCCGCACCGGGACCGTGGGCTTCTTGGCGGCGTGCGGGTCCATACCGTCCAGGTACAGGCCAGAGACTCCCTCCGGCCTCTTCTCGTCGAACGCGCTACCGTTGGCGAGCTTGCCGTTGCGGGCCAGTCGCGTCACGGTGTCGACCGCGGGCAGGACCGCCGGAGACACCTTGGTCGGGGACGCGAGACCGAGCGGACCGGTCGAGGGGGCCGGCGCCACGGCGGCTGACGCCGCGACGGCGGAGCCACCCACGAGACCCGCGCCGATAGCCAACGCTGCAGTGGTGAAAACTGCCTTCTTCATGATTCACCTCGTTTGAAAGTTACCTCGTCCGACGGCTGGAGAACATAGCAGTCCATGACCTCTACAAAAGCGATGCGTTACTCCATACGCATGAAGGTCAGAGGAGTGAAAAACGCCGTGCGTACGGTGCCGTCGGAGGGATTCACATCTGGTCGGTGAATCAATTGATCGTATGGTGCGTCAAGCTCGACCCGGTCGCATGCGCGACTGAAAGGGAAATCGCCCCTCTACGACACCACGTCCTTGCGGGCGAAACCGCGGAAGGCCAGGGCGAACAACACGAGCGCGTACGTTATCGAAATCGCCGTGCCCTGGATCATGCCGGCCCACTCCGGGGTCGGTTGGACGGCGTCCGCCCAGGCGAACTGCCAGTGCGCGGGCAGGAAGTCGCGCCAGTCGCCGAGGGCGGTGACAGCGTCCAGGACATTCCCCACGATGGTCAGGCCGACCGCGCCGCCGACCGCGCCCAGGGGGGCGTCCGTCTTGGTCGACAGCCAGAACGCGAGTCCGGCGGTGACCAGTTGGGACACGAAGATGTACGCGATCACCACGAGGAGCCGCTGGGTCGCGGTGCCCGCGGAGAGCGCGCCGCCGGTGGGGATCTGCAGCGGGCCCCAGCCGTAGGCCGCGGTGCCCACCGCCAGCGCGACGACCGGCAGCAGCACCATCGCGGCGAGGCTGAGGCCCAGCGCGACAGTGAGCTTGGACCACAGCAGGCGGGCCCGGGGCACGGGGGCCGCCAGCAGGTACCGCAGCGAGGACCAGCTCGCCTCGGAGGCGATCGTGTCCCCGCAGAACAGCGCGACCGGGATCACCAGGAGGAAGCCCGCGGACACGAACAGGTTCACCGCGGCGAAGTTCGCGCCCGACGCGGTGGCCGTGTCCATCAGCGTGACCTGGCCATTGCGCGAGCCCGGGTCGCCGCCGATGGCGAACGCCACGACGAGGACGAAGGGCAGCGCCCCGAGGATTCCCCCCATTACGAGGGTGCGGCGCCGCTTCAGCTGCCGGATCAGCTCCACGCGCAGCGGCAGCGTACGCCGCGCCCGGTACCCGTCCGCCGTCTCCGCCCGCTCGAGAAGCGTGCTCATGCTGAGCCTCCGATCAGGGTGAGGAACGCGTCTTCCAAGCGGCGGTGGGGGCCCACCGACGCCACGGGTACTTCGAGCCGCACCAGTTCCACGACCAGGCGCTGCGGGCTGCCGTCGGGGTCGAGGCGGACCAGCAGCCCGTCCTCGGTGGCGACGGCCGAGGCCACGCCCGGCAGCGCGCCGACCTTCTCGACGACCGGTTCGTCCACAGGTGCTCCTGTGCCGACGAGGAGGGTGTCGCCCGAGCCGATGATCTCGGAGACGGGGCCCGCCTGGACGAGGCGCCCGCGGTCCATGACGACCAGATGCGTGCAGGACTGTTCGACCTCGGCGAGGAGGTGGCTGGAGACGATGACCGTGCGGCCAGCGGCGGCGTAACGGATCATGACCTCGCGCATCTCGCGGATCTGTGGCGGGTCGAGGCCGTTGGTGGGTTCGTCGAGGATGAGGAGGTCCGGGAGGCCGAGCATCGCCTGGGCGATGGCGAGACGTTGGCGCATTCCCTGGGAGTAGGTGCGGACCGCGCGGGCCAGCGCGTCACCGAGGCCCGCGATCTCCAGGGCCTCCTCCAGGTGGGCGTCCTCGGGCGGGCGGCCCGTCGCCTGCCAGTACAGCTCCAGGTTCTCGCGGCCGGAGAGGTGCGGGAGGAAGCCCGCGCCCTCGACGAACGCCCCGACCCGAGAGAGGACCGGCGCGCCCGGCCGGATCGCGTGCCCGAAGACGCGGATCTCGCCACCGTCCGGCTTGATCAGGCCCATCAGCATGCGCAGGGTGGTCGTCTTGCCCGCGCCGTTCGGCCCGAGCAGGCCGAGGACCTGGCCCTTCTCCACGCGAAACGACAGGTCCCGTACCGCATACCGGTCCGCCGACTTCGCGTACCGCTTACTCAGGTCCCTGATCTGCAGCGGGACTTCGGCCAGCTCTGGATCGGGCGCCGGGGCCGTCGTACGGCGGCGGCCCGTCAGCAGCAGTGCCAGTGCGGCCAGCGCTCCGGCGAGCGGCAGCCACCACACCCACGCGGGCAGCGGCGCGGCGGCGGTCGTCACGCCGGGTGCCGTGGGGATCTGGAGGTCGCCCCTCAAAGACACGGTGTACGTCGCCGGGGCCGCCGGTGAGGCGTAGCCGAGGTCCGTCGAGGCGAGGACGAGGCGCAGCCGGTGGCCCTTGCGCACCTCGTGGTCGATGGCGGGCAGGGACAGCCGGACGTCCTTGCCCTTCTTCGCGCCCTCGACCCGGACGGGGGTGACCAGCTGGGACGGCAGCACCTGCTGGGTGCCGTCCGGCCCGACGTCGTACACCTTCCCGAACAGGACCGCGTCGTCGGTGCTCGACGTGACGTGCACCGTCACCGTCGGGGACCCGGTGATCCGCAGGTCGTCGCCGAACGCGGAGGACTCGTACCGGGCGTACTGGCCGGGGAAGTCGAGGGAGACGCCTACGCCGAGGGAGGAGAGCTGGGCGAGGCCGCCCGAGCCGCCGAGGCCGGGGAGGGCCGAGATGGCGGGCGGACTGGCGCCCGCCGGGTTCTCGAAGCTCTGCTCACGGCCGCTCAGCGCGATGCTGTGCCGCCCGCTGTCCAGGCCGGGGTAGGTGTCCCCGCTCGCGCCCCGCAACTGTGCGGCGCCGTCGGTGGAGTCGATGCCTCCGGTGCGGGTGACGCGGAACGCGGGGCCGGTGTCCGCACCCGTCTCGTCCTTCAGATAGCGGTCGAACCAGGAACCGACCCGGGACTGGACGCGGTCCGCCTCCATGTTTCCGCCGTCGTGCCCGCCGGAGATCCAGTCGACGTCCACGGGTGCGCCATTGGCCCGGATCGCCTGGGCCATCGCGTCGGCCTGGCCGAGCGGGAAGAGGGAGTCGGACTGGCCCTGCGTGATGAGTGTGGGCACCTTGATGCGGTCGCCGACGGCGGAGGGGCTGCGCTCCTCGAGCAGCTTCCTGGCCGCCGCGTCGGGCTTTCCGGATTCCGCGACCCGGTCGTACATGGCGCACAGCTGGGGCTCGAAATGGTCGCAGCCGCCGCCGGAGTTGATGAAGATGCCGGCCCAGAGCTTCTTGAACACCCCGTTCGGGAAGAGGGCGTCCGCCAGGTTCCAGTACGTGATCGCGGGGGCGATCGCGTCGACCCGCTGGTCGTCGGCGGCGGCCAGCAGGGAGATCGCCCCGCCGTACGAGGCGCCGGTGACGCCCACGCGCGGGTCGCCGCTTTTGTCTAGCTGGACCTCGGGACGCTTGGCCAGCCAGTCGATCAGCCGGGACACGTCGGCGACCTCAGCCTTGGGGTCGTTCAGCCCGATCTTCCCGGTGGACCTGCCGAAACCGCGCGCGGACCACGTCAGCACCGCGTAGCCGTCACGGGCGAGCTTCTCCGCCTGGGACCGTACGTCCGCCTTGCTGCCGCCGAAGCCGTGCGCCAGGAGGACGGCGGGCCGGCGCTCGGAGGTCGGGCCCGCGGTGAAGTACGAGGTGTCGATGCGCACCCCGCCGCCCATGGCCATGACGCGGTCGGCGCGGTGCACGGCCGGGGCGTCGGACGAGGCGACGGCCGTCCAGGTGCCGGCGCCGGCGAGCACGACGAGGGCGGCGGCCGTGGCCGCGATCCATCGTCGGGGCCCGCGCGGTCGGGGCAGTCGAAGATCCATGCCTCAACGGTACGGGTGCGCACCGACAACCGATGCAGCCGCCGGTCTGAACCCCCGCCCCTCCCACAGGAGTACGGCACGGGCCCGGCGTACCGCGCCCGTGGTACGAACGCCTCATGGAGATGCGCCGCGCCGCCACCGTCGACGAACTGACCGACGCCGAGTACCTCTTCGACCACCCCGTGCGCCCCGAATGGGCGCAGCGCTTCCTGGACACCCAGGGCCACCATCTGTACCTGGCCTACGAGGACAGTAGCCCCGTCGGTTTCATCAGCGGCGTCGAGACGGTCCACCCGGACAAGGGCACCGAGATGTTCCTGTACGAGCTGGCGGTCGCCGAATCGTTCCGGCGGCGCGGCACCGGGCGCGCGCTGATCCGGGCTCTCGCCGCCCTCGCCCGGGAGCGCGGCTGCTACGGCATGTGGGTCGGCGTCGACACCGGAAACGACGTCGCCCTTGCCACCTACCGCAGCGCGGGTGGCAAGGACGACGAGACGTGCACGGTGGTGACGTGGGCGTTCGACTGAGGCCGGTTACGCCTGCGCGTCCTCCGGGATCGAGACCAGCCAGCGGGTCTCGCGGCGCGGGCGCAGGTAGAAGGCCCAGTACAGGGTGGCGACGGCGGTGATGCCGCCGGTCCACAGCAGGTAGCCGGCCTCCTGCTGGCTCAGGATGTACGCGAGGACCGCGATCAGCAGGACCGGCATCGCGGGCCACAGGGGCATCCGCCAGGCCGGCGTGTGGCGGTGCTGACCCCGCCTGGCGAGCAGCGCGGCGACCGCGACCAGCAGATACATGGCCGTCACCGACACGCCGGTCACGCCGTACAGGGTGTCCAGGTTGACGAAGCACAGGAGCGCGCCGGGGACACCCACGAGGAGCGTGGCGACCCACGGGGAGCCGAAGCGGCCGAGCCGCGAGAGGCCCTTGTTGACCGGCTCGGGCCACGCCTTGTCGCGGGCCGAGGCGAACAGCACCCGGGAGTTCTGGATGACCATGACGATGCCGGCGTTGATGATCGCGAGCGCCACGCAGAGGCTGACGAAGGTGCCGACGGCGGAGTTCGACCAGGCCGTGACCATGCTGCTGATGTCGCCGCCGGTCAGGGTCGACAGGTCCGAGGCGCCCATGGTGATCGCGACGACCGGGACCAGGATGATGACCGTGGAGATGGCGAGCGTGGCCAGGACCGTACGGGCGACGTTGCGGCGCGGGTTCTCCAGCTCCTCGGAGAGGTAGACCGCCGTCGAGAAGCCCTGGGTGACGAAGAGGGCGATGGCGAGGCCGGAGACGACCAGCATGGCCGTCACGGTGTCCGTGTGGCCGCCGGAGCCCGCCACCTGCATCGAGACCAGGCTGCCTGCGCCGCGCTGGCTGTGCGTGAAGCCCAGGACCGCCACGACGGCCGCCGCGATGACCTCGAGGACCAGGAAGACGCCGGTGATCCAGGCGTTGGCCCGCAGATCGAGCAGGCCCGCGAGAGTGGCCAGGATCATCACTCCGGCGCCCGCCATCGACGGGTTCAGGTGCACGATCGGCGCCAGGTAGTCCGCCGTGCCCATCGCGATCACCGGGGGCACGATCATGACGACCAGGAGGGAGAGCACGAAGACCAGCCAGCCCGCGAGGCGTCCGGCCATCGTGGAGACCATGGCGTACTCGCCGCCCGCGCTGGGGATGAGGGTGCCCAGCTCCGAGTAACAGAACGCCACGGCGATACAGAGCAGGGAACCGATGGCGATGGTGAGCGCGGTCGCCGTGCCGAGGGACGAGAACAGGTCGGGCACGACCACGAAGAGCGTGGAGGCGGGCGTCACGCACGAGAGCGTGAGGAGGGTCCCGCCGACTATGCCGATGGAGCGCTTGAGCTTTTGAGGGCTGCCGGACGCCGGGGGGGCGGCGTCGACGACGGCGGTTTCGACAGGGCGGAGCGTGTCGGTCATGAAGCGGTTCCGATCGACTCGTGCGTCAGGTGATGAGGGCGGGAGCGTTATCGCCTCCGGCGGCTCGCGTCGTACGTCTCTTCGTCCGCTCCCGGCGTTGATGGAACCTTGACGGAAACCGTCGCGTCAATGGTCGTTTACCTACGGAATCCGTAGGCAAAAAGCGCTTCCAAGGTCCAACTGAGCACAACAGCTCTGACGGAAGGCTCTCTTACCTGGCTACGGGAACCGCAGTGCACGGTCGGAAAAAAGTGAGGCCGTCCGCAATGCGGACGGCCTCGGAGCCCGGAACGACGGGTCTCAGTGATTGCGCGGGAAGCCCAGGTCGACGCCCGCCGGGGCCTCGGACGGGTCCGGCCAGCGGGTGGTGACGACCTTGCCGCGGGTGTAGAAGTGCGTGCCGTCGTTGCCGTAGACGTGGTGGTCGCCGAAGAGGGAGTCCTTCCAGCCGCCGAAGGAGTGGTAGCCGACGGGCACCGGGATCGGCACGTTCACGCCGACCATGCCCGCCTCGACCTCCAGCTGGAAGCGGCGGGCGGCGCCGCCGTCCCGGGTGAAGATCGCGGTGCCGTTGCCGAACGGCGAGGCGTTGATGAGGGCGACACCCTCCTCGTACGTGTCGACGCGCAGCACGCACAGGACGGGGCCGAAGATCTCGTCCTTGTACGCGTCCGAGGACGTCGGCACCTTGTCGAGCAGCGAGAGGCCGATCCAGTGGCCGTCCTCGAAGCCGTCGACCGTGTAGCCCGTGCCGTCGAGGACGACCTCGGAGCCCTGCGCCGCCGCGCCGTGCACGTACGACGCCACCTTGTCGCGGTGCGCGGCCGTGATCAGCGGGCCCATCTCGGAGGTCGGGTCGTTGCCGGGGCCGATCTTGATCTTCTCGGCGCGCTCGCGGATCTTGTCGACCAGCTCGTCGCCGATCGAGCCGACGGCGACGACGGCGGAGATGGCCATGCAGCGCTCGCCCGCGGAGCCATAGGCGGCGGAGACCGCGGCGTCGGCGGCGGCGTCCAGGTCGGCGTCCGGGAGGACCAGCATGTGGTTCTTGGCGCCGCCCAGGGCCTGCACGCGCTTGTGGTTCGCGGCGGCGGTGGTGTGGATGTAGCGGGCGATCGGGGTGGAGCCGACGAAGGAGACGGCGGCGACGTCCGGGTGCTCCAGGAGGCGGTCGACGGCCACCTTGTCACCGTGGACGACGTTGAAGACGCCGTCGGGCAGACCGGCCTCGGCGAGCAGCTCGGCGATCTTCATCGACGCCGACGGGTCCTTCTCCGACGGCTTGAGTACGAAGGTGTTGCCGCACGCGATGGCGATCGGAAACATCCACATCGGAACCATCGCCGGGAAGTTGAACGGCGTGATGCCCGCGACGACGCCCAGCGGCTGGCGGATCGAGGACACATCGACCCTGGAGGCCACCTCGGTCGACAGCTCACCCTTCAGCTGCACGGTGATCCCGCACGCCAGGTCGACGATCTCCAGGCCGCGCGCGACCTCGCCCAGTGCGTCCGAGTGGACCTTGCCGTGCTCGGCGGTGATCAGTTCGGCGATCGCGTCCCGGTTCGCGTCCAGCAGGGCGCGGAACTTGAAGAGGATCGTGGACCGCTTGGCCAGCGAGGACCGGCCCCAGGTCGCGTACGCGTCCTTCGCGGCGGCGACCGCGGCGTCCACCTCGTCGACGGTCGCGAAGGCGACCTGGGTGGTCACGGCGCCGGTCGCCGGGTCGGTGACCGACCCGTACGTACCCGAGACGCCCGCGGCATTTCCAACGGGCTTGCCACCGATCCAGTGGTTGACGGTCTTCGTCATGGCCAAAAACTCCTTCACAGATGGCGGCGTCGGGCGGCGACGTGCCGGTCGTACTCCTCGCGTGCCTTGACCGCCGACGAGCGGGTCGCGGTCTCGGCCACAGGTACATCCCACCAGGCTTGGGCCGGAGGCGCGCCCGACACTGTGTCTGCCGTTTCGGTCTCCACGTAGACACATGTGGGAGTGTCGGCGGCGCGTGCCTCGCCGAGAGCCGCCCGCAGGTCACGCACGGTCTTCGCGCGTAGGACCCGCATGCCGAGGCTGGCCGCGTTGGCGGCCAGATCGACGGGCAGCGGCGGCCCGGTGTACGTGCGGTCCTCGGAGCGGTAGCGGTACGCGGTGCCGTACCGCTCGCCGCCCACCGACTCGGAGAGGCCACCGATGGAGGCGTACCCGTGGTTCTGCAGGATGAGGACCTTGATCGCGACGCCCTCCTGCACGGCGGTGACGATCTCCGTCGGCATCATCAGATACGTGCCGTCGCCGACCAGCGCCCAGACGGGACGGTCCGGGGCGGCCATCCGGACGCCGATCGCGGCGGGGATCTCGTAGCCCATGCACGAGTAGCCGTACTCGACGTGGTACTGGTCCCGCGACCGCGCCCGCCACAGTTTGTGCAGGTCGCCGGGGAGTGAGCCGGCCGCGTTGATCAGGATGTCGTCCTCGGTGACCAGCTCGTCGAGGACGCCGAGGACCTGCGGCTGGGTGGGCCGGATGTCGTGGTCGTCGGCCTCGTACGCCGCGTCGACGCGGTACTCCCAGCGCTCCTTGTCGTCCGTGTACTCGGTGACGTACGCGGGCTCGGCACGGTGCTTGTGCAGCAGCAGCGCTTCGGTGAGGGCCTCGAGCCCGGCCCGCGCGTCGGCGATCAGCGGGCTGCCGGAGAGTTTGTGGCCGTCGTACGGAGCGATGTTGAGGTTCAGGAAGCGGACGCCCGAGGCGGTGAAGAGGGTGCCGGAGGCGGTGGTGAAGTCGGTGTAGCGGGTGCCGACGCCGATCACCAGGTCGGCGGTGCGGGCGAGCTCGTCGGCGGTCGCCGTGCCGGTGTGGCCGATGCCGCCGACGTCCTGCGCATGGTCCCAGCGCAAGGAGCCCTTGCCGGCCTGGGTGGAGGCGACGGGGATGCGGGTGGCCGAGGCGAGTTCGGCGAGCGCCTCCTCGGCGCGGCTGTGGTGGACACCGCCGCCCGCGACGATCAGCGGGCGCCGGGCCTCGCGGATCGCCCGCACGGCGGCGGAGAGTTCCGCCTGGTCCGCCGCCGGACGCCGGACGGCCCAGGTCCGCTCGGCGAAGAACTCCTCGGGCCAGTCGTACGCCTCCGCCTGCACGTCCTGCGGCAGCGCGAGCGTGACCGCGCCGGTCTCGACGGGGTCGGTGAGCACGCGCATCGCCTGCAGGGCGGCCGGGATCAGCGCCTCGGGGCGGGCGATCCGGTCGAAGTACTTCGACACCGGGCGCAGACAGTCGTTGACCGACACATCGCCCGCGTACGGGACCTCGAGCTGCTGGAGCACCGGGTCGGCGGGGCGGGTGGCGAAGATGTCGCCGGGCAGGAGGAGCACGGGAAGGTGGTTGATCGTCGCCAGGGCGGCACCGGTGACGAGGTTCGTGGCGCCCGGGCCGATGGAGGTGGTGACGGCGTGTGTGGACAGGCGGCCCGACTGGCGCGCGTATCCGACCGCCGCGTGCACCATGGCCTGTTCGTTACGTCCCTGGTGGTACGGCATGACATCGCCGTACTCGACGAGCGCCTGGCCGATCCCGGCGACGTTGCCGTGACCGAAGATGCCCCAGGTGGCGCCGATCAGCCGGCGCCGCTCGCCGTCCCGTTCCGTGTACTGGGCGCCCAGGAACCGCACCAGTGCCTGTGCGACCGTCAGCCTCGTCGTCGAGGTCATCGGTATCCCTCTGTGCTTTCTACGTGGTCCGGGTGGAAGCAGATCCGCCATTCCCTGTTCTTGCCCGGTCCGGCCATGACGTTCAGGTAGTACATGGCGTGGCCGGGCTGGGCGATGGACGGGCCGTGCCATCCGTCGGGGACGAGGACGGCATCGCCGGTGCGGACCTCGGCGAGGACGTCGGATCCGCCCTCGCGCGAAGGGAATACGCGTTGATAGCCGAAACCGTTCGGACCGTCGATCTCGAAGTAGTAGATCTCCTCGAGCTCCGATTCGATCCCGGGCCGGTTCTCGTCGTGTTTGTGCGGCGGATACGAGGACCAGTTGCCGCCGGGGGTGATCACCTCGACGGCGATGAGCGTGTCGCACTCGAAGGCGTCGGCGGAGGCGAAATTGCGCACCTGGCGGGCGCAGTTGCCGCTGCCTCGGTCCTCGACGGGAACCTCCGGCGCGGGGCCGTAGCGGGCGGGGAGTCGGCGCTCGCACTTCGCTCCTGCCAGGGCGAAGCGGCCTCCCGCGCCGGAGGCGATCTGGGCCCGGGCGTCACGGGGCACGTACGCGAAGTCGGAGACCCCCGCGAACACGCTCTGCCTGCCCAGGAGTGGGAACTCCTCGTCCTCCACCCGCACGGTGCAACCGCCGCTGAGCGGAAGGACGATCCACTCGCTGTCACCGGTGGTGAAGGTGTGCGTACCGCCGGGCCCGAGTTCGACGACGCGCAGGCCGGCGTGCGTCCAGCCGGCCCGCTTGGGGTCGATGTCGAGCGCGTAGTACGCGTCGGCGGTGGTGCCCTTCGGGACGTACAGCTCGTTGGTCATGCGGCCCTCACAGAAGTCCTACGGCGGTGTCCACTGCCCCTGCCACATCCCCGTCCGCCGGATACAGCAGCGAACGGCCCACCACGAGGCCCTGGACGGTGGGGAGTTGGAGGGCGCCGCGCCATTTCTCGTACGCCGCCTCCTGGTCCTCGCCGACGTCGCCGCCGAGCAGGACGGCGGGCAGGGTGGAGGTCTCCATGACGCGGGCCATGTCATCGGGGTTCTCGGTGACGGGCACCTTCAGCCACGTGTACGCCGAACTGCCGCCCAGGCCGGCGGCGATGGCGATGGACTTGGTGACGGCCTCGGCGCTCAGGTCGTTGCGCAGGGTGCCGTCGTCACGGCGGCGGCACAGGAACGGCTCGACGAACACCGGGAGTCGCCGCTCGGCCATCTCGTCGATCACCCGGGCGGTCGACTCAAGGGTGCGCAGCGAGCCGGGGTCGTCGTAGTCGATACGGAGCAGCAGTTTGCCCGCGTCGAAGCCGAGCCGCTCGATGTCCTGGGGGCGGTGCCCGGTGAACCGGTCGTCCAACTCGAAGGAGGCGCCGACGAGTCCGCCCCGGTTCATCGACCCGAGGACCACCTTGCCGTCGAGCGCGCCGAGCAGCAGCAGGTCGTCCAGGATGTCGGCGGTGGCGAGCACACCGTCGACGCCGGGGCGGGAAAGAGCGAGGCAGAGCCGTTCGAGCAGGTCGGCGCGGTTCGCCATGGCCAGCTTGCGGTCGCCGACGGCCAGCGCGCCACGGGCCGGGTGGTCCGCGGCGACGATCATCAGCCGCCCGGAGTCCTTGACGAGGGGCCGCCGAACGCGGTGTGCGGCGGCCTCGGCGATCGCTTCGGGCCGGTGGGCTCGGGTGCGCGCGAGATCGACGATGTCGACGCGCTGGTGGGGGGATCGGAGTCTTCCGTAGGCGGCAGGGGCTGCGGGGTCGCCGCCCTCGTCGTGCCGGGCGCCGCCGACGTGGCCCGCCCTCACCGGACCGCTCCCGCCGTGAGGGCGTCCTCGACCTCTTCGGGGGTCGGCATCGCGGAGGAGCACTCCAGGCGGGAGGCGACGATGGCCCCGGCGGCGTTCGCGTGCCGCATGACGCGCTCCAGGTCCCAGCCGGCGAGCAGGCCGTGGCACAGGGAGCCGCCGAAGGCGTCGCCGGCACCGAGGCCGTTGAGGACCGTCACCGGGAGGGGCGGGACCTCGGCGGAGGTGCCGTCGCGGTGGACGGCGAGAACGCCCTTGGGGCCCTGCTTGACGACGGCGAGTTCGACGCCCGCGTCCAGCAGGGCGCGAGCGGCGGCGTGCGGTTCGCGCTCCCCCGTGGCGATCTCGACCTCGTCGACGTTGCCGACCGCGACGGTGGTGTGGCGCAGGGCCTCCGTGTAGAACGGGCGGGCCGAGTCGGGGTCCTTCCAGAACATGGGCCGCCAGTCGAGGTCGAAGACCGTGGTCGCGGACTTGGCGCGGTGGGCCAGCGCCGCGAGCGTCGCCGTGCGGCTGGGCTCCTCGCTCAGGCCCGTGCCGGTCACCCAGAAGACGCGGGCGGCACGGATGGCGTCCAGGTCGAGGCCGTGGGCGTCGATCTCCAGGTCGGGGGCCTTGGGCTGCCGGTAGAAGTAGAGCGGGAAGTCGTCGGGCGGGAAGACCTCACAGAAGGTGACGGGGGTCGGCAGGCCCGGGACCGGCGTGACCCAGCGGTCGTCCACGCCGAAGTCGCGCAGCGCCTCGTGAAGGTACGTACCGAAGGGGTCGTCACCCGTTCGGGTGATCACCGCGGTACGCCGCCCGAGCCGCGCGGCGGCCACCGCGACGTTCGTCGCCGAGCCGCCGAGGAACTTTCCGAAGGACGTCACCCGGGCCAGCGGGACCCCCGTCTGCAACGGGTAGAGGTCCACACCGATCCGCCCCATGGTGATCAGGTCGTACGCCATCGACTTCCCTTCGCTACGGCTGCCCCCAGGTGTAGTCCCGCCCGGGGAGCCCTGTCAACGTTTTGTCCAGACATTCGGACGAGGCCTTGACACCCTCCCTGGGGTCGCCGGAAGCTGACGCCCATGACGTCGTTGTCACCGCAGTCAT
>NZ_JBEZKJ010000028.1:14541-94343 GCF_040651675.1 Streptomyces sp. NPDC048415
CATCACCGCAGTCATCACCGCAGTCATCACCGCAGTCATCACCGCAGTCATCACCGCAGTCATCACCGCAGTCATCACCGCAGTCATCACCGCAGTCATCACCGCAGCCGTCGCCTCCGTCTTCACTGTCCCGCATCCGGATCGGTTCGGCTCCCGACTCCTGGGGCGTCTGGTTCCCCGACGACTCCCGGCAAGTCCCCTGGCAGCGCTTCCTCGACGAGGTCTCCGCGTCGGGATACGAGTGGATCGAACTGGGCCCGTACGGCTATCTGCCCACCGATCCCGCCGTCCTCAAGGCGGAGACCGCGCGGCGCGGGCTCACCGTCTCGGCCGGCACGGTCTTCACGGGCCTGCACCGGGGGCCGGAGGTGTGGGAGTCCACCTGGGCGCACGTCTCGGACATCGCGGCGCTCACCCAGGCGATGGGCGCCGAACACCTCGTCGTCATCCCGGCCTTCTGGCGCGACGACAAGACGGGCGCGGTGCTCGAGGACAGCACACTGACGCCGACGCAGTGGCGCAATCTCACCGCCCAGACCGAGCGGCTCGCCCATGAGGTGCGCGAGCGCTACGGGCTGCGCATCGTCGTCCACCCGCACGCCGACACGCACATCGACAGCGAGGAGAACGTCACGCGTTTCCTCGACGCGACCGACTCGTCGCTGGTGTCGCTCTGCCTCGACACCGGCCACTACGCGTACTGCGGCGGCGACAGCGTCAAGCTCATCGAGACGTACGGCGAGCGCATCGGCTACCTCCACCTCAAGCAGGTGGACCCGCTGATCCTCGCCGAGGTCCGCGCCGACGAACTCCCGTTCGGGCCCGCCGTGGCCCGTGGCGTGATGTGCGAACCGCCCTCCGGCGTACCGGCCCTCGAACCCGTCCTCGCCGCCGCCCAACACCTCGACGTCGACCTCTTCGCCATTGTCGAGCAGGACATGTACCCGTGCCCACCGGACAAGCCACTGCCGATCGCCCAGCGAACTCGGGCATTCCTGAGGTCCTGCGGGGCCTAGCCACCGTGCGGGCCCGCCGGGAGCCCGGGTACGGCGGGCCTTTCGGCGCCGGTGTGGCGCGTTGCACCATGGGGGGTTTCCCAGGTGTGGGCGGCGGCGGGAGGGGCGGATGGCGACGGGAATCGTCTCGCGGGCGGGGCATGGGCCCGGCGGCTCCTGGGAGACCGCCCTCGCGCTGCCCCATCCGCGGCTGCGGCCTGTGGTGATCAGCTACCGCGGGATCCGGCTCGCCCTCGACGGGCCCCGGCGCCGTCTTGAGACACCGATCGGCGCGGCGACGCTGCTCCTCGGCTTCGAACAGCCCGTACGCATCTCCCGCCTCGGCCGACCTCCCGTCACCCTCGTGTCGGTGTTCTCCGGGCCGACGACCACCGCGGCCGTCGGCGAGCACGCCGGACGGCTGTCGGGCATCGAGGTGCTGCTCGCGCCCTGGGCCGCGTTCACGCTCTTCAGCACACCGCAGTACGAACTCGCCGACCGGACCGTGGACCCCGACGAGTTGCCGCATCTCCCGTGCCGACCGCGACGGCTGGAAAAGCATCGGCGAACTCTCCGCCGCGCTGGCCGCGTTGCCGGCCTGGCCGGAGCGGTTCGGGCTGCTCGACGACGTGCTCACGCGCTGGGCCGGGGAGGGAACGCCGAGTTCGGGGCGGGTGGTGCGGGCCTGGGCCCACCTCCAGCGGACCTGGGGTGCGATACCGGTGCCGCGGCTCGCCGCCGAAGTGGGGTGGAGCGTACGGCAGTTGGAGGTTTCCGGGAGCAGATCGGGCTCGGGCCGAAGGCCGCGGCGCGGGTGCTGCGGTTGCAGCGGGCGCGGCGGCTGCTCGCGGCGGGGCGGTCGCAGGCCGAGACGGCGGCGGTCTGCGGGTACTACGACCAGGCGCATCTCAGCGGGGAGTTCAAGGCGATGACGGGATGCACGCCGCGAGAGTTCACGGCGGCGCGGGGGACCGAGTCGGTATCGCCGCCCGGCCCTCCGGGGGACAGCCGTTTGGCGGGTGAAGCCACGAGTCTGGTGCTCTTGGGCGACCGGAGTGGGCGGAGTGCGATTTTTTCCAAGACCGGCGGGACGCGCTGACGACACGCTGTGCCTCCGGCCACTGATCCGGGGGGATGCGGGGAGCCGGTGGGCCGGGCCCGGCGCAGCGGGTCCGGCCCACCCTTGGCTGGCGGGGGCGCCTTGGGCGGACCTGACTTGACCCCAATTGCAGTGCACCCGGAGTGCAGGCTTCTTGCCGGAACCGGGGGCTGGAGCGTCCTGGGCGGCACCCGGCACTGTCGGCTGTGCCCGCCCTCCCCCACTCTCGGCTTCGCTCGAGGGGGGACCCCCATCGCCCTGCGGGACGATTGCCCACAGCGGTAGCGGCGACAGCGCGCCCGCGTCGGGCGGTCGCCAGCGGTTACGGCCTCTTGTCGCCAGCGGTTACGGCCTCTTATTGCGTCACTCGTGTCACAAAAAACACATCCCTGTCACGCATGTCCCATGTATGCGGGTCTTGGGTCACACCTGGTCTACAGGGGCTTGCCTGCGCTCACGCGATGTCGTTCACGGGGCACAGGCTTTGTGATCGCCAGCGCAGCGCCCGGCTCCCCCGACGGCCGCCCCCGGCCGCCGCCGCGGTGCGCGCAGGGAGGTGCACTCATGACCGACCGTCGGCTTTGGTCGTACAAGGAGATCGCGGCGCACATCAAGGTGCAGCCGGACACCGTGCGGTCCTATCGCAAGCACGGGCTGCTGCCTCCTCCTGACCATGTGGAGGGCGGAAAGCCCTACTGGTACGCGGATACCGTCCGCGCCTGGGTCGCCTCCCGCCCAGGAAACCGCGGCCGCAGATACGACTGACCCGCCCCGCCCCTGTGCCCCACTTGCGGGTGGGGCACAGACTTTCGGCCGTCCATGATCATGAGTGGGCCGGACATCGCGGGCACCCCGTCAGCTCCACGGCTCGATGACGGTCACGCCCGCCCCCGGTGCCGTGCCCATTTCCGCCAGCGCCACGGGCGCCGCGGCGAGCGGGATCGTCGACGTCACCAGGAGGTCGGGGCGGAGCGCGCCCGCGCGGACCAGTTGCAGCAGTGCCGGGTAGGCGTGTGCCGGCATGCCGTGGCTGCCGAGGATTTCGAGTTCGAGGCCGATGACGCGGGACATCGGGACCGGGGTGGCGCCGGTGGGTGAGGGGAGGAGGCCGACCTGGACATGGCGGCCCCGGCGGCGCAGGCCGTTCACCGAGGCAGCGCAGGTGACCGGGGAGCCCAGCGCGTCCAGCGACACGTGCGCGCCGCCGCCGGTCAGTTCGCGGACCGCCTCCGCCGTGTCCTGGACCCCGGACGCGTCCACGCACTCCGCCGCCCCGAACTTCCGCGCCAGGTCCAGCGCCGCCGGTGACACGTCGACGGCCACGACCCGCGCTCCCGACGCCGCCGCGATCATCACCGCCGACAGGCCCACACCTCCGCACCCGTGCACGGCCACCCATTCCCCCGCGGCCGCCCTCCCCTGCGCGACCACCGCACGGAACGCCGTGGCGAACCGGCACCCCAGCGAGGCCGCCGTCGCGAAGGACAACTCGTCCGGCACCGCGACCAGGTTCACGTCGGCGTGGTCGAGTGCCACGTACTGCGCGAAGGAGCCCCAGTGGGTGAACCCCGGCTGGGTCTGCCGTTCGCACACCTGCTGGTCGCCCGCCGCGCACGCGGGACAGCTTCCGCAGGCGCAGACGAACGGGACGGTGACACGGTCGCCGGGGTGCCAGCCCGTCACCCGGGCCCCCACCGCCTCGACCGTCCCCGCGAGTTCGTGCCCCGGCACATGCGGCAGCGTGATGTCCGGGTCGTGCCCCATCCACCCGTGCCAGTCGCTCCGGCACAGCCCCGTGGCCTCGACCCGCACCACGACTCCGTGCTCCGCGGGCGCCGGGTCCGCCACCTCGCGTACCTCGGCCGGCTCGCCGTACCGCTCGAACACCACTGCCCTCATCCGTCTCGCCCTCCGCCCGGAGATCACCTTCCGGGGTGCACGCTAGGGCCTGTCCGGCGGATCAGGTCGCAGGGAGGCAACGGTCCTTCGGATCGGCGCCGGTGAGCGGGGTCTGGTGCGTCCAGCCGCAAGGCCGAGGAGGGCGGCGACGCGGAGCGTCGACAACCGACGACCACGCCGATGGGGCCGCTCGCGAGCGAAGCCGAGCGTGGGGGAGGGCGCGCCAGACCCGGAGGGCGTGCCAGACCCCGCGTCCGCGGCATGATCCTCCGGCCACGCCCTAGCCGCGCGCCTCGACCTTGTCCCGGTCCCGATCACCCTCCGCCGATGCCTCCGGGGCATCGGCGGCCCGCGCCTCCCCTTCGCTGAGCCCGAACCGGTCGTGGAATCGCCGCAGCGGCCCGGGCGCCCACCAGGTGGCGCGGCCCGAGAGGCGCATGACCGCCGGAACCAGCAGGCCCCGGACGATCATGGCGTCCATCAGCACGGCGAGCGCGATGCCCAGGCCGAGCATCTTGGTGTTGGCCACGCGTGAGGTGCCTATGGCGACCATCACCACCGCGAGGATGACCGCGGCCGCGGTGATCAGTCCGCCGGTGCGCTGGAGACCGAAGCGGACCGCCTCCCGGTGGTCGCCGGTGTGGTCGTACTCCTCCTTTATTCGGGACAGCAGGAAGACTCCGTAGTCCATGGAGAGGCCGAAGGCCACGCAGAACATCAGGACCGGGAGGGTCGTCTCGATCGAGCCCGAGCTGGTGAAGTCGAGCGGCCCCGAGAGATGACCGTCCTGGAAGACCCAGACCACCGCCCCGAACATCGCCGTCAGGCTGAGCGCGTTGAGCAGCACCGCCTGGATCGGGATCAGCACACTGCCGGTGAGGAGGAAGACGAGGAGCAGGGTGACGATCGCGATGAACGCCGCCGCCCAGGGGAGCCGGTCGGCTATGGCGTGCTTGGAGTCGACGAGGACCGCCGCCGTGCCGGTCACCGCCGTGTCGAACGGCGCGTGCGTCGCGCGCAGTTCACCCACCAGGCGCTGGGCGTCCGCGTCCACGGCCTCGCCCTTCGGCAGCACCGTGAAGTACGCCGAGTCGCCCTTCACCAGCGGCCCGTCCACCCGCAGCACCTCGGGCAGCGCGGCGACCCGGTCCTTGTACCGCGCGTACTGCGTCTCGGTGGCCGGCCCCTCGGCGAGTACCTCCAGGCCGCCGCCGGGGCTTCCCGGGAAGCCGTCCCGTATGTGCTGCTGAACGACGTGGGACTCGGCGCCCGAGGGCAGCTGGCGGTCGTCCGCCGTGCCGAACTTCACGCCCAGGAAGGGCAGTCCGAGGACGATGAGCCCGACCGTGGTGGCCACCGCGAAGAGCGGTGCTCTGCGCATGACGAGGGAGGCCAGACGCCCCCAGGCGGCTCCGCCGCCCGTCGCCCGCGGCTCTCCGCGCCGGAACAGGCGCCGCACGTCGAGGGAGTTCACCCGGTCCCCGAGCAGCACCAGCGCCGCCGGGAGCAGGATCAGCGCGGCGCCCGCGGCCAGCAGCACCACGGCGATGCCCGAGTAAGCGAAGGACCGCAGGAAGTACTGCGGGAAGAGCAGCATCGCCGCCAGGGACACGGCGACCGTGAGGGAGGAGAAGAGGACCGTGCGGCCCGCGGTGCGCAAGGTCGTGCCGACGGCGGTGAGCGGCTCGGCGCCGGTGGCCAGCTCCTCGCGGAACCTGCGGACGATGAACAGGGCGTAGTCGATGGCCAGGCCGAGTCCCAGGGCCGTGGTGAGGTTCATCGCGAAGACCGAGACGTCCGTGAACTCGGTGAGGCCCCTCAGCACCGCGTTGGTGCCGAGGATCGCGATGATGCCGACGCCGAGCGGCAGCAGGGCCGCGACCGCGCTGCCGAAGACCATCACCAGCAGCACCAGGGTGACCGGCAGGGCGATCAGCTCGGCCCGGGTCAGGTCCTCACGGATCGTCGTCTGCATCTCGTGCCGTACGGCCACGGGGCCGCCGACCTTGACCTCGACCGGGCCGTGCTTGCCCCGGTAGGAGGGCGCGAGTCGGTCCAGGGTCTCGGCCGCGGTCTTCTCATCGCCCGTTATCCGCGCGGCGAGCAGCGCTTCGTGCCCGTCCTTCGCCTTCAGCGCCGGTGAGCCGGACTGCCAGTAGGAACCGACGCCCGTCACGCCCCGCTCGGTGGCCAGCCGGGCCGCGAGCCGCTTCGCCTCGGCGGCGACCGAGGGATCGTCGACCGAGGCTCCGCCCGAGTCGAGGAGGAGCAGCAGATTGGGCTGCGAGGCGGGGAACTCCCGCTCCAGCGCCTTGGTCGCGTACGTCGACTGGGCGGTCGGATCCTCCCAGCCGCCGCTGCCCAGCCGGTCGGCCACCCCGCTGCCGGCGACCACGGCGAGCGCGGTGAGCACCAGGGCGACGAGCAGCGAAAGCCGTGGCCGCGCGGTCACGAAACGCGTCCACCCGCCAATCCGCATCCCGCCGCCCCCACCGGCTCTCCGGCGATCGCCCGCGCCCGCCCCCCGGCCCGTGCCCCCACCGGCTCCCCGGCCGCCACCCTTATTCATCCCCCGGCCGTCACCCGTATTCATCCCACGGCCCTCGCTCCCACCGGCTCCCCGGCCGTCACCCGCACCCATGCCCCGCCCGTCTCCTTCATCCATTTCATCCGTCCCCCGACCCTCGCCCGTCCCCGTCCCCGTCCCAGTCCCCGTCCCGCGACCGCCGCCCGCGCCCGTCCCCGGGCCCTCGCCGCCGCCCCTCCCTGGGCCCCCGCCGCCCCTCCCCGGGCTGTGACCTGCGCTATTGACTTCGGTCATCGTGCGGTGTCCCCTTCACCGTGATCCCCGCCCGCGTGTGAACGGGCGGCATGGATCGACCATTGCCATAGACTGGCAAACACGAGAGATCGCTCGCGTTTCACCAGAATGCGAGCGACCGCTCGTGTTTGTCAATCGCGTTCGGAGAGCTGGGGATAACTCGTGCCCGAGATGCCCGAGAAGCAGCGGGCCGCCGACGAACGGCCCCGCCGTCGGCAGGCCCGCGGCGAGCGCCGTATCGCCCAACTTCTGGAGGCCGCCGCCTCCGTCTTCTGCACGACCGGCTACACCGCCGCCAGCACCAACGCCATCGCCCGTGAGGCGGGCGTCTCGCCGGGCACGCTGTACCAGTTCTTCCCGAACAAGGAAGCGATCGCGATAGAGCTGGGCGACCGGCTCATGCACGAGATGCGCGAGACCTACGGCGAGGCGCTCGCGCCGGTCGACCCCGCGACCCCGCTGGAGCAGGCCATCGGCGCCGCCGTCGACCGCTTCATCGACTTCAACTGCGAACACCCGGTGTTCTTCGCGCTGATGCACGGTCCGGACATCCCTGGCCGCATCGCGGAGCAGCACGACGTCCTGCACATGACCCTGGTCTCCCGGGTCGAAGCACTGCTCTCCTCGTTCCTGCCCGACGCGCCCGCCGCCGACGTCACGCGCACCGCGCACGTGTGCCTGGGTATCTACAAGGCCGGCCTGGAGCTGGTCCTCGCCCACGAGGGAGCCGAGCAGGAGGCGTACGTCCAGGAGCTGAAGAACGTCCTCATCCGCTACCTCCAGCCCCTGGTCGGCGACCGGACGCTCACCTAGGAGAACCTCACGACGACTCCGACACCCTGACCGGCTCCCCTGCCCCCACCCCCTCGCCCCGCGACCTGGCCGACATGGGGCGGCGGCGCTGGCGGGGGCCGCCGGTGTCCGTACTCGTGTTTCCGCTGCCGGCGCCGAGTCGTCGCGGATCTTGTCGCACTCGATCTCATGTCCGGCCAGGACGATGAGCGTCGTGAGGCCGAGGTTCGAGAGCGTGTCGATGACCTGGCCCTCACCGACCCAGCCCAACGCGTCTGGGCCGACCAGGATGCCGAGCGGGTTCTCGAAGAGGACCAGCGGCACCGGCGGTCAGCGGCTGATCCCGTACCCCGGCAGCGGGACGAGCACCACGATGGACATGATCAGGATGAGCGCCCCGGCCTGCGACATAGGGGGTATTTACCATAAGGTTCGGGCAAATCGATCCACGATTCGTCTACGTCGCCCGTCCATCGGTTCGTCTTCGGCGGTCCATCAAATACGCCTGCGTCGATCCATCGATAGGTCGATATGTCGGATCAGCCCGTCCGAGCCCGAGGGATAAAGGGACAAGCCGTGACCCAGAATCAGCCGCCCGGCGCACCCCGGGCTCGCATTCCCGGACCCCAGCAGCCCCCGCCCTCCTACCCCCGGGTCCGCGTCGGACTGTGGAGGCGCTGTTTCGGGATCGGGCTCGCGCTCTGGGTGCTGACCGCGATGATCACGTACGCGACGAAGAACACCACGCTGCTGCCGACCCTGATCATGCTCGGCAGCTTCCTGGTCCCCGTCACCTTCGCGCTCTGGGCGTACGAGCGGCACGGCCGTGACCTGGGCGTGCATCTGATCCTCGGCTGTTTCCTGACCGGCGGCGCCCTCGGCGTGCTCGGCGCGTCGGCGACGAAGGGCCACCTGCTCCACCCCTCGCTGGGGATGTACGTCGGTGTCGGGCTGATCGGGGAAGCGGCGAAGCTCGCCGCGCTGGTGTTCGTGCTGCGCCGGCACACCCGCGTCCGCGGACTGCGAGCCGGCCTCGTGCTCGGTGCGAGTGTCGGACTCGGCTTCGCAGCCCTGGAGAGCGCGGGCTACGCGTTCAACGCCGCCGTCTCGCTCCATGGCGTCGATCTGCGCGCGCTCCTGGAGACCGAGATCCTTCGCGGGGTGCTCGCCGCCTTCGGACACGGCCTGTGGACCGCGATCGCGGGTGCGGTCCTGCTGTCGTACCGCCACCCGAACGGGCGCTACGAGCTCGTCTCCCCGGTGCTCGGCACCTACCTCGGCGTCTCCCTGCTGCACACCCTGTGGGACTCGACGCACGGCATCGCGCTCTGGCTGGTGGCCCGGTTGAGCGGCACGGGGCTCGACCGGACGCTGTTCGGGCAGGGCTATATGCCGCGGCCCTCCGGGGAGCAGGAACATCTCTTCACGCTGTTCTCGGTCGGCGGACTGATCATGGTCTCGCTCATCGGCATCGCCTGGATGCGTTCACTGGCGCGCCGCGACTCCGCTTGGAGAAATACCCCCTAGGGGTATAGTGTGGGTCTCCCAAGCCCCACACGCCTCGACGAGGAGTAACGTCATGACCGCGCAGACCGACACCTCGGGTTCCGTCACCACCGTCTACCAGGTGAGCGGGATGAGCTGCGGGCACTGTGAAGGCTCCGTGTCCGGTGAGATCTCCCGGCTCGCCGGTGTCACCTCGGTGAAGGCCGTCGCCTCGACGGGTGAGGTCACCGTCGTCTCCGACGCCCCGCTCGACGAGGACGCGGTCCGCGCCGCCGTGGACGAGGCGGGCTTCGAGCTCGTCGGCAAGGCCTGAAACGTATCTCTCCCCCACCGGGCTGTACCGACCAGCTGATACTGGCTCCGTACGGCCCGGTCTGCTCCCTGGAGTACGGACGTGACCACCACCATCGCTGAGACAGCCATAGGCACGACCTCCGAGGTCGAACTCACCATCGGCGGAATGACCTGCGCCTCCTGCGCGGCCCGCGTCGAGAAGAAGCTCAACCGCATGGACGGCGTCAGCGCCACCGTCAATTTCGCGACGGAGAAGGCGAAGGTCTCCTACCCGGAGGGGGTAGGGATCGCCGATCTGATCGCCACCGTGGTGAGGACGGGATACACGGCCGAGGAGCCCCCTCCGCCGCGGAGCGAGACGCCGGAACCCGGTGTCGAGGAAGACCCCGAACTGGCCTCTCTGCGCAGGCGGCTGACCGTCTCCGCCCTGCTGGCCCTTCCCGTCGTCCTGCTGGCGATGATCCCGGCCCTCCAGTTCGACAACTGGCAGTGGCTCTCGCTGACGCTCACCGCGCCCGTCGTCGTCTGGGGCGGACTGCCCTTCCACCAGGCCGCGTGGACGAACGCCCGACACGGCGCCGCCACCATGGACACGCTGGTCTCGGTCGGCACGCTCGCCGCGTTCGGCTGGTCCCTGTGGGCGCTGTTTCTCGGCGACGCCGGGATGCCGGGCATGCGGCACGGCTTCGATTTCACCGTCTCGCGCACGGACGGGGCGTCGACGCTGTATCTCGAGGTCGCCGCCGGTGTCGTCGCGTTCATCCTGCTCGGCCGTTATCTGGAGGCCCGCTCCAAGCGGCGCGCGGGGGCGGCGCTGCGGGCGCTGATGGAGCTGGGCGCGAAGGACGTCGCGGTGCTACGGGACGGTCGTGAGGTCCGTATCCCCGTCTCGCAACTCACCACGGGCGACCGTTTCGTCGTACGGCCCGGCGAGAAGATCGCCACCGACGGCACGGTGGTGGAGGGATCGTCGGCCGTCGACGCCGCGCTGCTGACGGGCGAGTCCGTACCGGTGGACGTGACGGTCGGATCCTCCGTCACCGGCGCGACCGTGAACGCCGGCGGCCGGCTCGTCGTCGAGGCGACCCGGATCGGCGCGGACACCCAACTCGCCCGGATGGCACGGCTCGTCGAGGACGCGCAGAACGGCAAGGCCGAGGTGCAGCGCCTCGCCGACCGGATCTCCGGGGTCTTCGTGCCGGTGGTGCTGCTGATCGCGCTCGGCACCTTCGGGGTGTGGCTCACGGTCACGGGTGACACGGTCGCCGCCTTCACCGCGGCCGTCGCGGTGCTGATCATCGCCTGCCCGTGCGCGTTGGGCCTGGCCACCCCGACCGCCCTGATGGTCGGCACCGGGCGCGGCGCCCAGCTCGGCATCCTCATCAAGGGTCCCGAAGTCCTGGAGTCCACCCGCCGCGTCGACACCGTCGTCCTGGACAAGACCGGGACGGTCACGACGGGACGCATGAAACTTCAAGAGGTGTACGTCGCCGGTGACACCGCCGAGAAAGAGGTTCTACGCCTCGCCGGAGCCCTGGAACACGCCTCCGAGCATCCGATTGCCCAGGCCATCGCGGCAGGCGCTCAGGAGCGCGCTGGGGACTTTCCGCCGCTGGAGCACTTCGAGAACGTGCCCGGGCGGGGCGTCCGCGGGCTCGTGGGCGGTCACGAGGTCACGGTGGGGCGGTTCCTGGAGGTGCTCCCGGACGAGCTGGCCCGCGCCAAGAGCGCGGCGGAGGCCGAGGGACGTACGGCCGTCGTGGTCACCCGGGACGGCGCGGCACTCGGTGTCCTGACCGTCGCCGACGCGATCAAGGAGACCAGCGCCGAGGCCGTACGCGCGCTGCGCGCCCTGGGGCTCACGCCGGTCCTGCTCACCGGTGACAACCGGGCGGTCGCCGAGGCCGTGGCGCGTGCCGTCGGCATCGACTCCGGGCAGGTGATCGCCGAGGTGCTGCCCGAGGACAAGGTCGACGTGGTCAAGCGGCTGCAGAGCGAGGGCCGGACCGTGGCGATGGTCGGCGACGGCGTCAACGACGCGGCGGCACTCGCCACCGCCGACCTGGGGCTCGCGATGGGCACGGGCACGGACGCGGCGATCGAGGCGAGCGATCTGACGCTCGTGCGCGGCGATCTGCGGGTGGCCGCGGACGCGATCCGGCTGGCGCGCAGGACGCTGTCCACGATCAAGGGAAATCTGATCTGGGCCTTCGGATACAACGTGGCGGCGCTGCCCCTGGCCGCCGCCGGGCTGCTGAACCCCATGATTGCCGGGGCGGCGATGGCCTTCTCGTCGGTGTTCGTGGTCACGAACAGCCTTCGGCTCAGGGCATTCTCATGACGACGGAGTAAGAGTCCCCCTAGAGTCCAACGGCAGGCTCACATAAGCTCTTCACAAGGCTCGCGCATCTTCCTTACGCTTGGGCTCCGATTCCCGTATCGGGCCTCTTGCGTATCTTCAGGACATATGCAAGAGACGCAGATCACAGTGATGTGAACGTAACCATCGAAGGGGTTCGTGAGTCTAAGTTGGCGATGTCAGAAGCGTCTTGGGGGGCGTGACTGACATCTGGGGATGTCTTGGGGGACGTTCCCGGAAATTGCGTCGCCGGGGCACGTACACCGGGGAGCTTTGAGCGGCCCTCCCGACCCGTACGCGTCCCGGCAGATCGCACCGCAGTGCAGAGAGTTTTGCTCGTTTTGCTCACCGTCGGCCCCGTGCCGGCTCACAGCGATTCAGGCGCTGTCCCACAGACGCCCGGCCGGATCCCGTGGGGGGAATCCGCACCGGGACAAGGAAAGCGCCCTGACTCCGGCCCGTGGGGGGACCGGCAGCAGGGCGCTTTCCGTTTTTTTGTGGCTCGGTTCGCCTCCGGGGCGCAGAAGCCCCTTCGGCTCACTCGCCGCAGGGCACCATGGGTGACCCGGGCCTAGCGGGCCTCGACCGGCACGAAGTCGCGCTCCACGACGCCCGTGTAGATCTGGCGCGGGCGGCCGATGCGGGAGCCGGGCTCCTTGATCATCTCGTGCCACTGGGCGATCCAGCCCGGGAGGCGGCCGAGGGCGAACAGGACCGTGAACATCTCGGTCGGGAAGCCCATGGCGCGGTAGATCAGGCCGGTGTAGAAGTCCACGTTCGGGTAGAGGCTGCGCGAGACGAAGTAGTCGTCGGAGAGCGCGTGCTCCTCCAGCTTGAGCGCGATGTCCAGCAGCTCGTCGGACTTGCCGAGCGCCGAGAGAACGTCGTGCGCCGCCGCCTTGATGATCTTCGCCCGGGGGTCGAAGTTCTTGTAGACGCGGTGGCCGAAGCCCATCAGACGGACGCCGTCCTCCTTGTTCTTCACCTTGCGGATGAAGGAGTCGACGTCGCCGCCGGAGGCCTGGATGCCCTCGAGCATCTCCAGGACGGACTGGTTGGCGCCACCGTGCAGCGGACCCCAGAGCGCGGAGATACCGGCGGAGATCGAGGCGAACATATTCGCCTGCGACGAGCCCACCAGACGCACGGTGGAGGTCGAACAGTTCTGCTCGTGGTCCGCGTGCAGGATCAGCAGCTTGTCGAGCGCGGAGACGACGACCGGGTCAAGGTCGTACTCCTGCGCGGGGACCGAGAAGGTCATGCGCAGGAAGTTCTCGACGTACCCGAGGTCGTTGCGCGGGTAGACGAAGGGGTGACCGATCGACTTCTTGTACGCGTACGCGGCGATCGTCGGAAGCTTGGCGAGCAGGCGGATCGTGGAGAGGTTGCGCTGCTTCTCGTCGAACGGGTTGTGGCTGTCCTGGTAGAACGTGGACAGCGCGGAGACCACCGAGGACAGCATGGCCATCGGGTGGGCGTCGCGCGGGAAGCCCTTGTAGAAGTTCTTGACGTCCTCGTGCAGCAGGGTGTGCTGCGTGATCTCGTTCCTGAAGGTGGAGAGCTCGTCGATGTTCGGCAGCTCACCGTTGATCAGCAGGTAGGCCACCTCCAGGAACGTGGAGCGCTCGGCCAGCTGCTCGATCGGGTAGCCGCGGTACCGGAGGATGCCCTGCTCACCGTCGAGATAGGTGATCGCGGATTTATAGGCGGCGGTGTTGCCATATCCGCTGTCCAGAGTCACCAGCCCGGTCTGGGCGCGGAGCTTCCCGATGTCGAAGCCCTTGTCGCCGACGGTGCTGTCGATCACCGGGTAGGTGTACTCGCCATCGCCGTACCGCAGTACTACAGAGTTGTCGCTCACGTCATCCCTCACCGACGTTGTGCCTCTTCTTCGAGGTGCCCTGACTGTCTCTACCATCCCCCATTTGGCCCTGGAGAGTGCACTCGGGGTCGACCATTGGGCCTATTGGCGGCACTCAGTGCCGCCAACCTGCTCATCCTGCCCCGTTGGTTCCGCATCTGGAAGTGCTCTGTGACCTTCGCGACTCATTTGATCGATCATTTTTTGCGATGCCTGCCCCGGCAGGCCTCCGAGCCGTCGAGTCAGCCCTCCAGGGGGCGAGGTGAGAGCCGGAAATCCAGGGCCGTGCAGCGGCGTCCCGCGGACACCGTGCGGACCGCCTGGCCTATCGCCTTGCGGGAGCCGACGAGGACGACAAGCTTCTTGGCCCGGGTGACCGCCGTGTAGAGCAGATTGCGCTGGAGCATCATCCACGCGCCCGTGGTGACCGGGATGACCACGGCCGGGTACTCACTGCCCTGGGAGCGGTGGATGGTCACCGCGTACGCGTGGGCCAGCTCGTCGAGTTCGTCGAAGTCGTACGGCACCTCCTCGTCCTCGTCGGTCAGCACCGTCAGACGCTGTTCGACCGGATCGAGCGAGGTGACGACGCCCACGGTGCCGTTGAAGACACCGTTCTTTCCCTTGTCGTAATTGTTGCGGATCTGGGTGACCTTGTCGCCGACACGGAAGAGCCTGCCGCCGAACCGCTTCTCGGCGAGGTCGGGGCGGCCGGGCGTGATGGCCTGCTGGAGCAGGCCGTTCAGGTTGCCCGCGCCCGCCGGGCCCCGGTGCATGGGCGCGAGGACCTGCACATCCCGGCGCGGGTCAAGCCCGAACTTGGCCGGAATCCGCCGCGCCGCCACGTCCACCGTGAGCCGTCCCACCTCCTCCGTGTCGTCCTCGACGAAGAGGAAGAAGTCCTTCATGCCGTCGGTGACCGGGTGCTGCCCGGAGTTGATCCGGTGCGCGTTGGTCACCACCCCGGACTGCTGGGCCTGCCGGAAGACCCGGGTGAGGCGGACTGCGGGAACCGGGCTGCCCTCGGCGAGCAGATCGCGCAGCACCTCGCCGGCGCCGACGCTGGGCAGCTGGTCGACATCCCCCACGAAGAGCAGGTGAGCGCCCGGAGGCACCGCCTTGACGAGCTTGTTGGCGAGGAGGAGGTCGAGCATGGAGGCCTCGTCGACGACCACCAGGTCGGCGTCCAGCGGGCGGTCCTTGTCGTACGCCGCGTCACCGCCCGGCTTGAGCTCCAGGAGCCGGTGCACCGTGGAGGCCTCGGCTTCGGTGAGCTCGGCGAGGCGCTTGGCGGCGCGGCCCGTCGGGGCGGCCAGCACGACCTTCGCCCGCTTGGCGCGCGCCAGTTCGACGATCGAGCGGACCGTGAACGACTTGCCGCAGCCGGGCCCTCCGGTGAGCACGGCGACCTTCTTGGTGAGCGCGAGCCGGACGGCCGCCTCCTGCTCGGGGGCCAGCTCCGCGCCCGTGCGCCCTTTCAGCCAGGCCAGCGCCTTGTCCCACGCCACGTCGTGGAAGCCGGGCATCCGGTCCTGGTCGGTGCGCAGGAGGCGCGACAGCTGGGCGGAGAGGGAGAGTTCGGCACGGTGGAAGGGGACGAGATAGATGGCGGTGACGGGCGCACCGCCGTCCGGGCCGGGCACCTTCTCCCGTACGACACCTGGGTCCTCGCCCTCCTCGGGCGGCGCGGCCAGCTCGGCCAGGCACTCGATGACCAGCCCCGTGTCCACCTGGAGCAACTTCACCGCGTCGGCGATCAGTTGTTCCTCGGGGAGATAGCAGTGGCCCTGGTCGGTGGACTGCGAAAGGGCGTACTGGAGGCCGGCTTTGACGCGCTCGGGGCTGTCGTGCGGGATGCCGACGGACTGGGCGATCTTGTCGGCGGTGAGGAAGCCGATGCCCCAGACGTCGGACGCGAGGCGGTAGGGCTGGTTCTTGACGACCGAGATGGACGCGTCGCCGTACTTCTTGTAGATGCGGACCGCGATGGACGTGGACACCTCGACGGTCTGGAGGAAGAGCATGACCTCCTTGATCGCCTTCTGCTCCTCCCAGGCGTCGGCGATCTTCTTGGTCCGCTTGGGACCGAGGCCCGGCACCTCGATCAGCCGCTTCGGCTCCTCCTCGATGATCTGGAGGGTGTCCAGGCCGAAGTGCTGGGTGATGCGGTCGGCGAACACCGGGCCGATCCCCTTGACCAGGCCGGAGCCGAGATAGCGGCGGATGCCCTGGACGGTGGCGGGCAGGACCGTCGTGTAGTTCTCCACCGTGAACTGCTTGCCGTACTGGGGGTGGGAGCCCCAGCGGCCCTCCATGCGCAGGGACTCGCCGACCTGGGCACCGAGGAGCGAGCCCACGACCGTGAGCAGGTCGGCGGCGCCGCGGCCGGTGTCCACTCGGGCGACCGTGTATCCGTTCTCCTCGTTCGCGTACGTGATCCGCTCGAGTACGCCCTCGACAACCGCCAGGCTCACCTGCCGGTTCCCCGCCTGATTGGACATGATCCGACGCTACCGCCCGCCTCTGACAACCCGGACCAGGTTCGTCACGATCCGGTATCGGGGTCTTGTCAACGCCCGTGTAATCGATTCCAATCCTCCGTGTAATCGATTCCACGAGGAGGTGGAGCGGCGATGGCGAGCATCAAGGACGTTGCCGCCGAGGCAGGCGTGTCCGTCGCCACTGTCTCGCGCGTCCTGAACGACCATCCGTCGGTCAGCGAGGACGCGCGCACGCGCGTGCTGGCCGCCGTGCAGAGCCTGGGCTACCGCCCGAACGCCGTCGCCCGCTCTCTGCGCACCGACCAGACCCGCACCCTCGGCCTGGTCATCAGCGACGTACTCAACCCGTACTTCACCGAACTGGCCCGCTCCGTCGAGGGGGAGGCCCGCGCCCTCGGCTACAGCGTCATCATCGGCAACGCCGACGAGCGGCCCGACCTCCAGGACCACCACGTACGGACCCTGCTGGACCGGCGCATCGACGGACTGCTGGTCTCCCCCACCGACGGCGGCTCCCCGGGAATGCTGGACGCCGCGCGCGCGGGAACCCCGATGGTCTTCGTGGACCGCTGGATCCCGGGCATCGAGGTGCCCGTCGTACGGGCGGACGGACGCGCGGCCGTACGCGACCTGGTCGCCCATCTGCACGGCCTCGGTCACCGCAGGCTCGCCATCATCGCGGGCCCGGCGGCGACCACGACCGGCAGTGAGCGCGTGGAGGCCTTCCGGCAGGCGCTCGGCGAGTACGGCATCGCGTTGCCCGACGCCTACATAGGGCAGGGCGACTTCCAGGCGGAGAGCGGGCGCAGGGCCACCGAGCGGTTCCTCGGCCTGGCCGAGCCGCCCGAGGTCGTCTTCGCCGCCGACAACCTGATGGCGCTCGGCGCGCTGGACGCGATCCGCGCGCGCGGGATGCGGGTTCCGGACGACATCGCGCTCGCCGCGTTCGACGACATCCCGTGGTTCGTGCACACCGATCCGCCGATCACCGCGATCGCCCAGCCGACGGGCGAACTGGGCCGGGCCGCCGTACGCGCCCTGGTCGACCGCATCGAGGGACGGCCTCCGCAGTCCGTCACCCTCCCCGCCCGTCTCGTCGTACGCCGCTCGTGCGGCGAGTCCCCCGCAACGAACAGGAGCAACCCGTGAGCAACCCGGACGAGTTGCTGCGTATCGAAGGGATACGCAAGACCTTCCCCGGCGTGGTCGCGCTCGACAGCGTGAACTTCGATCTGCGCCGCGGTGAGGTGCATGTGCTGCTCGGTGAGAACGGCGCGGGCAAGAGCACGCTGATCAAGATGCTCTCCGGCGCCTACCATCCCGACGCCGGACGCGTGGTCGTCGACGGCGAGGCGGTTCGTATCCAGGGGGCGCAGGACTCCGAGCGCCTCGGGATCGCGACCATCTACCAGGAGTTCAACCTGGTCCCCGATCTGACGGTCGCCGAGAACATCTTCCTGGGCCGGCAGCCGCGCCGCTTCGGGCTGATCGACCGCAAGAAGATGGAGGCGGACGCCGCCGAGCTGCTCGAACGGGTCGGCGTGCACGTGTCCCCCCGCGCGCGGGTGCGTGAACTGGGAATCGCACGCCTTCAGATGGTCGAGATCGCGAAGGCGCTGAGCCTGAACGCACGCGTGCTGATCATGGACGAGCCGACCGCGGTGCTCACCTCCGAAGAGGTCGAAAAACTCTTCACCATCGTGCGCAAGCTGCGCGAGGACGGCGTCGGCATCGTCTTCATCACGCACCACCTCGAGGAAATCGCCGCCCTGGGGGACCGGGTCACGGTCATCCGCGACGGCAGGAGCGTCGGCCAGGTGCCCGCGTCCACCCCCGAGGACGAACTCGTACGCCTCATGGTGGGCCGGTCCATCGCGCAGCAGTATCCGCGGGAACGGGCCGACGCCGGCACGGCGTTGCTGACCGTCGAGGGGCTCACCAGGGACGGCGTCTTCCATGATGTGAGCTTCGAGGTGCGGGCCGGTGAGGTCGTCGGCATCGCGGGCCTCGTGGGCGCCGGGCGTACGGAGGTCGTACGGGCCGTCTTCGGCGCCGATCCCTACGACAAGGGGTCGGTGCGAGTCGCCGGCGACCGGCTGCCCCGGCATGACGTCAACGCGGCGATGACCGCGGGGATCGGGCTCGTCCCCGAGGACCGCAAGGGCCAGGGCCTCGTCCTGGACGCCTCCGTCGAGGAGAACCTCGGCCTGGTCACCCTGCGCGCCGCCACCCACGGCGGGTTCGTCGACCTCAAGGGCCAGCGGGAGGCCGCCGCACGGATCGCCGAGCAGCTCGGCGTGCGGATGGCGGGCCTCGGCCAGCAGGTGCGCACCCTCTCCGGTGGCAACCAGCAAAAGGTCGTCATCGGCAAGTGGCTCCTCGCCGACACCAAGGTCCTCATCCTCGACGAGCCGACCCGGGGCATCGACGTCGGCGCCAAGGTCGAGATCTACCAGCTCGTCAACGAACTGACGGCCGCCGGTGCCGCCGTCCTGATGATCTCCAGCGATCTGCCCGAGGTGCTCGGCATGAGCGACCGGGTCCTGGTGATGGCCCAGGGCCGGATCGCGGGCGAACTGTCGGCGGACGAGGCCACACAGGACTCCGTGATGGCGCTCGCCGTCAGCACGAACACTGAAAGGGAGGCCCTCCGTGGCCACTGACACGCATCTGAGCGCCCCGGGCGCGAGTGGCGCCTCGGCGGTCCGCCGCCTCCTGCTCGACAACGGCGCGCTCACCGCGCTCATCGTCCTCGTCGTCGCGATGTCGGCCCTGTCCGGCGACTTCCTGACGACGGACAACCTGCTCAACATCGGTGTCCAGGCGGCCGTGACCGCCATCCTCGCCTTCGGCGTCACCTTCGTGATCGTCTCGGCGGGCATCGACCTGTCGGTCGGCTCGGTCGCCGCGCTGTCGGCCACCGTCCTCGCCTGGATGGCCACTTCAGAAGGCGTCCCGGCCTGGATCGCGGTGATCCTCGCGGTCGCCACCGGCATAGCGTGCGGCCTGGTCAACGGCGTCCTGATCTCGTACGGGAAACTGCCGCCGCTCATCGCGACGCTCGCCATGCTCTCGGTGGGCCGCGGTCTGTCCCTGGTGATCTCGCAGGGCAGCCCGATCGCGTTCCCCGACTCGGTCTCGCACCTCGGTGACACGCTGGGCGGCTGGCTGCCGGTCCCGGTCCTCGTGATGGTCGTGATGGGCCTGATCACGGCCGTGATCCTGGGCCGTACGTACATCGGCCGCTCCATGTACGCGATCGGCGGCAACGAGGAGGCCGCGCGCCTGTCCGGTCTACGGGTGAAGAAGCAGAAGCTGGCGATCTACGCCCTCTCCGGGCTCTTCGCCGCCGCCGCGGGCATCGTGCTCGCCTCCCGGCTCTCCTCCGCGCAGCCGCAGGCCGCGCAGGGCTACGAACTCGACGCGATCGCCGCGGTCGTCATCGGCGGCGCCTCCCTCGCGGGCGGCACCGGCAAGGCGTCCGGCACGCTGATCGGCGCGCTGATCCTGGCGGTGCTGCGCAACGGCCTCAACCTCCTCTCGGTGTCCGCCTTCTGGCAGCAGGTCGTCATCGGTGTCGTCATCGCGCTGGCGGTGCTGCTGGACACGGTGCGGCGCAAGGCCGGGGCCACTCCGGTGGCCGCCGGGGCCGGTACGCCGGGCGGCAAGGGCAAGCAGGCGGCGACGTATGTCATCGCGGCCGTGGTCGCGGCGGCGGTCGTCGGCGCGATGTCCTTCCTGCACGGCGGCTCGTCCGCCTCGACGACGCAGAGGGTGGGCCTGTCCCTCTCCACCCTGAACAACCCCTTCTTCGTCCAGATCAAGGCGGGTGCGCAGGAGGAGGCGAAGAAGCTCGGCGCGGACCTGACCGTGACGGACGCGCAGAACGACGCCTCTCAGCAGGCCAACCAGCTGCAGAACTTCACCAGTTCGGGCATCGGTTCGATCATCGTCAACCCGGTGGACTCGGACGCGGCGGCCCCGGCGGTCCGCTCGGCGAACAAGGCCGGCATCCCTGTCGTCGGCGTCGACCGGGGTGTGAACAAGGCCGACACCGCAGCGCTCGTGGCGTCCGACAACATCGCGGGCGGCAAGCTGGGCGCCAAGGCGCTGGCCGAGAAGCTGGGCGGCAAGGGCAAGATCGTGATCCTGCAGGGTCTGGCCGGTACGTCGGCGAGCCGCGAGCGCGGCGCCGGGTTCGCGGAGGGCCTGAAGGCCTACCCCGGTATCAAGGTCGTCGCCGAACAGCCCGCGGACTTCGACCGCACCAAGGGCCTCGACGTGATGACCAACCTGCTCCAGGCTCACCCCGACATCCAGGGCGTCTTCGCCGAGAACGACGAGATGGCGCTCGGAGCGCTCAAGGCGCTCGGCTCCAAGGCGGGCAAGTCGGTCTCGGTCATCGGCTTCGACGGCACCCCCGACGGCCTGACGGCGGTCAAGGCGGGCACGCTGTACGCGTCCGTCGCCCAGCAGCCGAAGGAGCTCGGCCGGATCGCGGTCGACAACGCGCTGAAGGCCGCCGAGGGCAAGAAGGTCCAGAAGACGGTGAAGGTGCCGGTGAAGGTCGTCACGAAGGAGAACGTGGCGGGCTTCACCGGATGACCGGCCCGCATCGCTTCGACTGACCACGGTCGGGCCGGGTTCGCGGTACGTCACCGCGAACCCGGCCCCCATCGACGTACGGAAAGAGTGTGCTGATGTACGACTACGACCTTCTGGTCGTGGGATCGGCCAACGCCGACCTGGTGATCGCGGTCGAGCGGCGGCCCGCGGCCGGCGAGACGGTGCTCGGCACCGACCTCGTCGTCCATCCCGGCGGCAAGGGCGCCAACCAGGCGGTCGCCGCCGCCCGCCTCGGAGCCCGTACGGTCCTGCTGGCCCGGGTCGGCGACGACGCGTACGGCCGGCTGCTGCTCGACTCGCAGCGGGAGGCCGGCGTCGACACCGTGGGCGTGCTGGTCGGCGGGGCGCCCACCGGGGTCGCGCTGATCACGGTGGACCCGTCCGGGGACAACAGCATCGTGGTCTCGCCGGGGGCCAACGGCCGGCTCGCACCGGAGGACGTGCGGGCCGCCGGAAGCCTCTTCCAGGCCTCCCGGGTGGTCTCGGCGCAGCTGGAGATCCCGTTGGAGACGGTCGTGGAGGTCGTACGGAATCTCGCCGCCGACAGCCGCTTCGTACTGAACCCCTCGCCGCCACGCCCGCTGCCCGCCGAGGTGCTGGCGGCCTGTGACCCGCTGATCGTGAACGAGCACGAGGCACGGGTGATCGCCGGTACGGCCGCTCTCGGGGACTCCCCCGAGAGCTGGGCGAAGTCGCTGCTGGCGCTCGGCCCGCGTTCGGTGGTCATCACCCTGGGGGCGGAGGGCGCGCTGGTGGCCGAGCGCGCGGGCGTCCGCGTCAGGGTGCCGTCGGTGCGGGTCGACGCCGTGGACACCACGGGGGCGGGCGACGCGTTCACCGCCGCGCTGGCCTGGCGGCTCGGGCGCGGCGAGCCCCTCGCCGAGGCCGCCGCGTACGCGGCCCGGGTCGGGGCGGCCGCCGTCACCCGGCCGGGAGCGCAGGAGTCCTTCCCGACTGCCGAGGAGGTGGCATACCTGTGAAGAAGGCCGGAATCCTGAACCGCCATCTCGCGGGCGCGCTCGCCGAACTGGGCCACGGCGACGGAGTCCTGGTCTGCGACGCGGGTATGCCCATCCCGGCCGGACCGCGCGTCGTCGACCTGGCGTTCCGCGCCGGGGTGCCGTCCTTCGGCCAGGTGCTGGACGGCCTGCTGGCCGAGCTGGTGATCGAGGGCGCGACTGCCGCGCACGAGATCCGCGGGGCGAACCCGGCGGCGACGGCCCTGCTGGAGTCCCACTTCCCCGACCTCGCCCTGGTCCCGCACGAGGAACTGAAGTCCCTCTCGGCCACCACGAAGCTGATCGTCCGCACCGGAGAGGCCCACCCGTACGCGAACGTGCTGCTGCGCTGCGGCGTGTTCTTCTGACGAATGACGAAGCCACGGAGCGACTGACGAAGTCACAATCCACTGACGAAGCCACAGCCCACTGACGAAGTCACAGCGGCCAACGAGCCTCAGCGCCCAAAACTTCGAGGGGCCCGATCCGTCGACCGGGCCCCTCGGCTTTCCCCTCCGTATCAGAACCCCCGCGATCCCCCCAGATCCCCCCCCAGAAGTCCTGATGCCAAGTACGACCCTCGAGGTGCGGGAAGGGTTGCACGGACTTCTGAAGATTTTTTCGGCTAATCGGCGTACTCCACGAACCTCCCCGCCGTCTCCGCCAGTACCTCCCGTCCGTCCCGGGCCCACAGCCCGTCGTTGAACAGCTCGACCTCGATCGGGCCGGTGTAGCCGGCCGCCTCCACGTACGAGCGCCACTCGCGCATGTCGATCGAGCCGTCGCCGAGCTGGCCGCGGCCGTTCAGCACGCCCTGCGGCAGCGGGGTGGTCCAGTCGGCGAGCTGGAAGGTGTGGATGCGGCCGCTCGCGCCCGCTCGGGCGATCTGTTGCGGGGCCGTGTCGTCCCACCAGATGTGGTACGTGTCGACGGTGACGCCGACCTGGTCGGCGGGGAAGCGTTCCGCGAGATCGAGGGCCTGGGAGAGGGTGGAGACCACGCAGCGGTCCGCGGCGTACATCGGGTGGAGCGGCTCGATGGCCAGGCGTACGCCGCGGCCGGCGGCGTAGGGGCCGAGCTCGCCCAGCGCGTCCGCGATGCGCTCGCGGGCGGCGTGCAGGTCCTTGGAGCCGGCGGGCAGGCCGCCCGAGACGAGGACCAGGGTGTTCGTGCCGAGCGTGGCCGCCTCGTCGATCGCCCGGCGGTTGTCGACCAGTGCCGCCGCCCGCTCGTCCGGGTCGATGGCCGTGAGGAAGCCGCCGCGGCACAGGGTCGTCACCGTCAGGCCCGCGTCATGGATCAGCTTCGCCGTCGCCTCGACGCCGTAGGACTGCACGGGTTCGCGCCAGAGGCCGACGCCCGGGACGCCCAACTCCAGACAGCTGTCGACCAGTTCTGGCAGAGACAGTTGCTTGACCGTCATCTGGTTGATGCTGAAGCGCTCAAGAGCATTGCTCACTGGGTTACTCCGTACAGCGACAGCAGGTTCTTCATACGGGTCTGCGCCAGCTCCGGGTTCGGGAACAGGCCCAGTGTGTCGGCCAGTTCGTAGGCGCGTGCGAAGTGCGGAAGCGAGCGCGCGGACTGCAGGCCGCCGACCATGGTGAAGTGCGACTGGTGGCCGGCCAGCCATGCCAGGAACACCACCCCCGTCTTATAGAAGCGGGTGGGCGTCTGGAAGAGGTGGCGGGACAACTCCACCGTGGGATCGAGGAGTTCACGGAAGCCCTTGACGTCACCCGTGTCCAGGGCCCGTACCGCCTCCGCCGCCAACGGCCCCAGCGGGTCGAAGATGCCGAGCAGCGCGTGACTGAAGCCCTGCTCGTCGCCCGCGATCAGCTCGGGGTAGTTGAAGTCGTCGCCGGTGTAGCAGCGGACGCCGTCCGGGAGGCGGCGGCGCAGGTCGACCTCCCGCCGCGCGTCGAGGAGCGAGACCTTGATGCCGTCGACCTTGTCGGGGTGGGCCGCGATGACCTCCAGGAACACATCAGTCGCCGCGTCCAGGTCGGACGACCCCCAGTAGCCCTCAAGCGCCGGGTCGAACATCGGGCCAAGCCAGTGCAGGATCACCGGGTCGGAGGCCTGGCGGAGGAGGTGGCCATAGACGTCGAGGTAGTCCTCGGGGCCGGTGGCGACCGCCGCGAGCGCCCGCGACGCCATCAGGATCGCCTGGGCGCCCTCCCCCTCCACCAGGGCCAGCTGCTCCTCGTACGCGGCCCGGACCTCCGCGAGGCAAACGGAGCCCGCGATCTGGTCCGTGCCCACCCCGCACGCGATCCGGCCGCCCACGGCACGAGCTTCCGCCGCCGACCGGCGGACCAGTTCAGCGGCGCCCGCCCAGTCCAGGCCCATCCCCCGCTGCGCGGTGTCCATCGCCTCGGCGACGCCGAGCCCGTGCGACCACAGGTGGCGGCGGAAGGCGAGGGTCGCGTCCCAGTCGACGGCGGCGGGCGAGTCGGGCGAGACATCCGCGTAGGGGTCGGCGACGACGTGCGCGGCCGAGAAGACCGTACGGGAGGTGAAGGGCGCGCCGGCGGTGAGGGCGACGGGCTCGGGACGCGGCTCGTATGCCCTCAGCTGCCCTTTTTCGTCCGGGAGTTGGATGGTCACAGGGAAATCTCCGGTACGTCGAGACGGCGGCCCTCGGCCGAGGACTTCAGGCCCAGTTCGGCGAGCTGGACGCCGCGGGCGCCGGCGAGGAGGTCCCAGTGATAGGGCGCGTCGGCGTAGACGTGGCGGAGGAACAGCTCCCACTGGGCCTTGAAGCCGTTGTCGAACTCGGCGTTGTCGGGCACTTCCTGCCACTGGTCGCGGAAGGAGTAGGTGGCCGGGATGTCCGGGTTCCAGACCGGCTTGGGGGTCGAGCTGCGGTGCTGCACACGGCAGTTGCGCAGCCCGGCCACCGCCGAGCCCTCCGTCCCGTCGACCTGGAACTCGACCAGCTCGTCGCGGTTGACGCGTACGGCCCACGAGGAGTTGATCTGGGCGATCGCACCGCCCGCCAGCTCGAAGATGCCGTACGCGGCGTCGTCCGCCGTCGCGTCGTACGGCTTGTCCTGCTCGTCCCAGCGCTGCGGGATGTGGGTGGCGGTGAGCGCCTGTACGGAGGTGACACGGCCGAACAGCTCGTGCAGGACGTACTCCCAGTGCGGGAACATGTCGACGACGATGCCGCCGCCGTCCTCAGCGCGGTAGTTCCAGGAGGGGCGCTGGGCCTGCTGCCAGTCGCCCTCGAAGACCCAGTAGCCGAACTCGCCCCGGATGGACAGGATCCGCCCGAAGAAGCCGCCGTCGATCAGGCGCTTGAGCTTGAGCAGGCCCGGGAGGAACAGCTTGTCCTGGACGACGCCGTGCTTGATGCCTTTGTCATGGGCGAGGCGGGCCAGTTCCAGGGCACCGTCGAGGCCGGTCGCGGTGGGCTTCTCGGTGTAGATGTGCTTGCCCGCGGCGATGGCCTTCTTGATGGCCTCTTCGCGGGCGGAGGTGACCTGCGCGTCGAAGTAGAGGTCGACGGTCGGGTCGGCGAGGACCGCGTCCACGTCGGTCGACCAGTGCTCGAGGCCGTGCCGCTCGGCGAGCGCCTTCAGGGCGTGCTCGCGGCGGCCCACGAGGATGGGCTCGGGCCACAGCACGGTGCCGTCGCCCAGGTCGAGGCCGCCCTGGTCGCGCAGGGCGAGAATCGAGCGGACGAGGTGCTGGCGGTAGCCCATGCGTCCCGTCACGCCGTTCATGGCGATACGCACCGTCTTGCGTGTCACGTCATTCCCTTCGTACGCGGGGTCCGCGCCGCGAAACGCCCCACTGAGGAACTGGTGAGCGTGACAGCAAGCGCTTTCTATCTCCTCAGAAGCTAGCCTCTGTCCAGCTAATTGGACAAGACCACGCGGGTGACGAGATGTTCGATCCTCCGGACGGCTGGACGCGGGGGGCGTGCGCAAGGTCGGATGGACCCGCACGGGGAGGGGACGTGCGACCGCACGAACTGTGAGGTCGCATGGCTGTACGCCCTCGAGGACGACAACGAGTTGCGCTTACCGGAGGACGACGAGATGACCGTGACCCTGGCGGACGTGGCGGCGCGTGCGCAGGTCTCGCCCGCGACCGTGTCCCGGGTGCTGAACGGGAACTACCCCGTCGCGGCGTCCACGCGCGATCGGGTACTGCGCGCGGTGGACGAGCTGGACTACGTGCTGAACGGGCCAGCCAGCTCGCTGGCCGCGGCGACCTCCGACCTCGTCGGCATCCTCGTCAACGACATCGCCGATCCCTTCTTCGGGATCATGGCGGCAGCGATCCAGTCGGAGATCGGCGGCCCCGGGGGGCGCGCGGGAGGGGAACGGCTGGGGGTCGTGTGCAACACCGGCGGCTCCCCGGAGCGCGAGCTGACCTACCTCACGCTCCTTCAGCGCCAACGCGCCGCCGCGGTGGTCCTCACCGGCGGCGCCATCGAGGACTCCGCGCACGAGTCGGCGGTCGCCGCGAAGCTGCGCAGGCTGGCGGAGGCCGGCACCCGGGTCGTGCTGTGCGGTCGGCCGCCCTCGCCCGAGGCGCCCGAGGCGATCGCGCTCACCTTCGACAACCGCGGCGGCGGCCAGCAGCTCACCGAGCACCTGATCGGGCTCGGACACCGGCGGCTCGGCTACATCGCGGGCCCCGAGGAACGGACGACGACGCGACACCGGCTTGAGGGCCACCGGGCCGCGCTGGCCGCGCACGGCATCGAGGACGACCCCCGGCACACCGTCCACGGCCGCTACGACCGCCGTTCCGGCTACGAGGCGACGCTCGAACTCCTGCGCCGCGACCCGTCGTTGACGGCCGTCGTCGCGGCCAACGACACCGTGGCCCTCGGCGCCTGCGCCGCCCTGCGCGACTCCGGCCTCAGCATCCCCGACGACGTCTCCGTCGCGGGCTTCGACGACCTCCCCTTCAGCATCGACGCGGTGCCCGCCCTCACCACGGTGCGGCTGCCCCTCTCCGAGGCGGGCGCCCGCGCCGGGCGCATCGCCATGGGGCGCGAGGAGCCGCCGCCTGGCGGGATCGCCACGGTGCGGGGAGAGCTGATGGTGCGCGGGTCGACGGGGGTGCCGCGGGCCTGATCCCACGCCCGACGGCCCGCCGCTCGCAGGGTGCACAAGCCTCCGCGAGCTGCGAGGCCCGGGCCACCTTCCAGGCCGCCGTCGGGGCCCGTAAAAGGCGGGGCCCGGCCACGGCACCCCCATGGACGGCACCCACGAAGCGGTCGTACGCTCGCCGAAAAGGTATCTCTGACTGAGTCAACCATCCAGAGTCAACCATCCAGAGCCGACCATCCGGGGCCGATCATGACCGTCCAGGACATCCGCTCGTTCAACCGGTTCTACACGAACGTCATCGGCGCGCTGGACTACGGCCGCCATCTCTACGCGCCGTACACACTCACGGAATCCCGCGTGCTGTACGAGCTCGCGCACTCCCCGCGTACGGATGCCGCCGACCTGCGTGCCCAGCTCTCCCTGGACTCCGGGTATCTGAGCCGGATCCTCAACAAGTTCGAGCGGGACGGGCTGGTCGGGCGGGCCCCGTCCGAGAAGGACCCGCGCCGGCGCCGTATCACGCTCACCGCACGCGGCCGGGACGCCGCCGGCCTGCTCGACGAGCGGGCGCGGGAAACCGTCGGATCGCTGCTGGCGACCGTGGCACCCGCCGACCGGGCGCGGCTCGCGGAGGCGCTGCACACCGTGCGGACGATCCTGGGCGACGGCCGGGCCCCCGGCCGCGAGGACGTCGTGCTGCGCGAGCCAGGCCCCGGCGACCTCGGCTGGATCGTGCAGCGCAACGCCGCGCTGTACGCGGCCGAGTACGGCTGGAACACCGACTACGAGGGCCTGGTGGCGAGGATCGTCGCCGACTTCGCCGAGGACCACGATCCGCATCTGGAGCGGGTGTGGATCGCCGAGGTGGACGGGCGGCCCGTGGGGTGCGTGATGTGCGTACGGGACGATGCGCCCGGCACCGCCCGCCTCCGTCTCCTCCTCGTCGAGCCGGACGTGCGCGGACTCGGCATCGGCGACCGGCTCGTCGGCGCCGTCGTCGATTTCGCGCGCGGCGTCGGCTACCGCGAGCTCGTCCTGTGGACCAACGATGTCCTGGCCGCCGCCCGCCGCCTCTACCAGCGCCACGGCTTCGCCCTCGTCTCTGAGAGACCGCACCGCTCCTTCGGCGCGGACCTCCTCGGCCAGGACTGGCGGCTGGATCTGCACGGCGCTCGCGAGTGATCCCGGGCGGTCGGCGGGTAGGGTCCGCTCCATGAAGCTGGCCTTCTCCACCCTCGGTGTGCCCGGAGTCCCGATCCCCGACGTAGTACGACTCGCCGCCACGCACGGCTATCACGGCGTGGAACTGCGAGCGCATCCCGAGGAGCCCGTGCACCCGGGCATCGGTGCGGCCGAACGGGTGGATGTGGCGGCGGAGTTCAAGGGCGCCGGGGTGGAGATCCTCGGGCTCGCGGGGTACGCGCGGGTCGCGGCGCCGGGCGTCGACGCGCCCGTACTCGCCGAGATCCGCGAACTCCTGGACCTGGCAAGGGACTTGGGCGCTCCGTTCGTACGAGTCTTCCCGGGAGGCGACCCGGCGCAGCGCCCTGAGGAGGCGGACGCGACGGCCGCCCGGCGGCTTGGCACGGCGGCCGAGTACGCGGCCGACGCAGGCGTACGCATCCTGCTGGAGACCCACGACTCGCACCGCACCGGCGCCGCCGCGATCCGGATCCTGGGCCTGGTCGGCCACCGTCAGGTGGGGGCACTATGGGACGTCATGCACACCTGGCTCGGCGGCGAACAGCCCAGCTCGACGTACGCCGCCCTCGCCCCCCACCTCGGATACGTCCAGGTCAAGGACATCGCCTCCGCCGAAGACACCACCCCGCTCCCGCTCGGCGCGGGCGTCCTCCCCCTCACCGAGCTGGTGGAACTCCTCTCCCGCGAGGACTGGGACGGCTGGCTGTGCTGGGAGTACGAGAAGCGGTGGTACGAGGGCGCCGCGCCGCTTCCCGAACTGCTGAGCGCCGGACGTGACCACCTCGCTCGGCTGCTGGGCGAGTCGGCGTAGGCCCGTAGTACCGCACGGCGGGCTACACCGGGCGAGCCGTGAGCTTCGCGGTCCCGTCGAGGCACCAGTCCAGTACGGCGGGCCAGGAGCCGTACCCCGCGTCGAGGTCCAGGTGGGCGGCTCCGGGGATGATCTCTGTCGGTACGCCCAAGGGGTCGCCGTAGACCGTGTCGGCGCCCTCGGGGCAGTACGGGTCGTCGTCGCCCGCGACCAGCCGCGTGGGACTGGTCAGCGTGAAGTCCAGGGTGGGCGGGGCGAACTCGGCGACAGTCGGCCTCAGCCGAGGACCCGGGCCCATAGTGCCTTGCCCAACTCCTGGTCCCGGACCTCCCAGGCGTCCGAGAGGGCCTCCACCAGCAGCAGGCCCCGCCCCGAAGTGGCGTCCGGATCAAAGGACTTCACGACCGGGTGGCGCGGGGACGCGTCGGACACCTCGATCTCGACCGTCTTCCCGCCGTCGTACGTCATCGCCACGTCGAAGCAGCGGCCGGGCACGCGGGCGTGCCGGACCGCGTTCGTGGCCAGCTCCGACACGATCAGGGCGATCGTCTCGGACGCGTCCTCCGAAACCGCCCAGGAGGCCAGGACCAGCCGCGCGCCGCGTCGGGCCTCGGGAACGTTTTCGGCCACCGGCAGGAAGCTCCGTCGCCACGAGCGGGCTTGGAGGTTTACGCCGTCACTTTCCGTGTTCATGAGACCACTGTCGGCCCTGATCGCTACCGTCACCAGTGACCGAGCGTCGACAATCCCGGGTGACAACTGGCGTCACACGCAGGTTGATTGGCGTTGAGCCGTGTTGAGGGAGTGTCTGCGATGGGGCAGTCCAAGAAGAACGCGTCCTCGCCCGCCGCACAGTACTTCGCGGAGGTACTGCGCGTACTGCGCACCAAGGCGGGGCTCTCGCAGAACGAGTTGGGCCAGCTGATGGGGTACACGGGGGCGGCGGTGAGCGCCGTCGAGACGTGCGCCAAGCCTGCGACCGATGAGTTCATCGAGGGGGCGGAGAAGGCGTTGGAGGCGGGGGGGCTTGTTTCGGCGGCGGCTAAGTATTTGCGGTTGGAGCGGTATCCGGAGTACTTCCAGGGGTTCGTGCAGCTGGAGCAGGACGCGCTCAGCGTGTCCTCGTACAGCACTCAGCTGATGCACGGGCTTCTGCAGACCGAGGCGTACACCCGGGCGCTGCTCAAGTGCGACTTCCCGCCCCTGGAAGAGCAGGAGATCGAGCAATTGACGCTGGCCCGGGTGGAGCGCAAGGCGCTCTTCGAACGAAGGCCGGTGTGTGTCATCAACGTGATCCTCGAAGAAGAGGCACTGAGGAGGCAGATGGGTAGCAAGGACGTCATGCGCAGCCAGTACGAGTACCTGATCGAATGCGCCGAGCGCTCCAACGTCGTCCTTCAGGTGATGCCTTCACGCCTCGGTGCCCATGCGGGGCTGCGCGGCCCGATGACAGTCATCGAGACTCCGGAGCAGAGCACCCTCGTCTACACGGAAGCCCTGGGAAAGAGCCTGCTGGTATCCAAGCCCGCTGAGGTAGGTGTCCTTGCTCGCCGCTATGCGATGATCAGAAGTCAGGCCCTCCGACCGGAGGAATCCGTAGTTCTGATCGGGCAGTTGGCGGGTGAGCTATGAGTGGGCTGAAGTGGTTCAAGAGCAGCTACAGCGACTCGGGCGGCGGCGAATGCGTCGAAGCCGCCTACACCTGGCGCAAGAGCAGCTACAGCGACAGCAGCGGCGGTGAATGCGTCGAGATAGCCACCACCTCCGCCATCCACATCCGCGACTCCAAGGCCCCCACCCACCCCCACCTCACCGTCTCCCCCACCACGTGGACGACGTTCCTCACGTACGCCGTGAAGTGACCGCCGGGGCCGTCCGGCCCACGAACCCAGAGACCCGTTCCTCCAAGCGCACCTCGCACTCCGGCCACTCCTCCGCCGTGACCGAGAAGATCGCAGAGTCACGGAGCCGCCCCTGCTCTCCCGGTGCCCAGGAGCGGGACCAGTTCCTCAGCACGCCCTCGAAGCGGGCGCCCGCGCTCTGGATCGCGGCGCGGGAGCGGCTGTTGCGGGCGTCCGTTTTCAGGTCGATGCGTGCCACGCCCCACTCCTCGAAAGCGTGCCGGAAGAGGAGCAACTTGGCTTCGGCGTTCAGTCCCGTCCCCTGCGCGGAGGACGCGAGCCAGGTGAAGCCGACCTCGACGGCGTCGAGTTGGTCGTCGGTGAGCCAGGAGCGCGGCTCCCAGAACGAGGTGGCGCCGACCGCTCGCCCGGAGGAGACGGACACCTGGGCGTACGGTGCCAGCCGTCCCGTCGCCGCGCGGCCGAGCTGCGCGTCGATGTAGTCGCCGACCTCGTCGGCCCTGGGCACCCATGTGAACTCGTACGAGCCCCGGTCCTCCTCGGCCGCCACGGCGAGGTCGGCCGCGTGACGATGCTCCAACGGCTCCAGTCGCACGAGCGCACCCTCAAGAACCGGCGCCACCATCTGGAATCCCAATGCCTGCCACCCTCCGCGTCCCGTTCCGCGAACTCCTCACGAAAGCCCGGCGAAGTCTTCCGTACGCACCCGGCACCGTCGAACGAAATTCCCGGCGGCGGTCAGACTCATGAGCTCTCGCGTACGCCCCTACGCGGACGCGCCCTCCGCTGGAGCGTCCGCCAAGTGGACCTTCCTTTGGGCCGCCGCCCACGGAACCGTCGCATGCCTGTGCCCCGGCCTTGGGGCTCGGGTCAGGGCGGGTTGCGCCAGCCGGCGCTGACAAGTGCCGCTCTCTTTGGGACGGGGGCCGCTCCTAGCGGCACGTCTACCCGCAGTTACGCGGTGGGACGCCGCCTCCGCGGCACGATTGCCCGCCGGTACCGAGTCCCAGCACCCCCCTCCAGCACCCCCCGTCCCAACTTCCGGCGTTCCCCGAAACCCGGGAACCCGCTCCCCCTCCCCTTCGTCCAACCCGCATGCTGTCGGGTGAGTCTCCGCAGTGCGGTGTCGGCCTCGCTGCTGGCTGCGAAAGCTGACCACCCTCTCCGCCGCCTGCGGCCGGCAGCACGCCGTCACCGGCGCGCCCCCCTCCAACTGCGCCGGTGGCGGCCCCTCCCCGGTTACTGTGCACACCCTTGACTGGAAGAAACTTCCCGGATATTCGTGACTCCTCGGAAGTTTCCTTCATGAGGGAAGGAGCGCACGTGCGCGACTCCAGCACGGGAAGCACCGCCAGACCGTCCAGACCGCTGCGGCCGTCCAGACGTACCGTTCTCGCCGCCAGCGCCGGCGTCAGCGCCGCTCTCGCCGCCGGAACCAGCTCGTATGCCGCCGACGGGCGGCCCGATGACAAGGAACTGCGCGCCCTGATCTCCGGTATGACACTGGAGGAGAAGGTCGGCCAGCTCTTCGTGATGCGGGTGTACGGCCATTCGGCCACCGCGCCCGACCAGGCGGACATCGACGCCAACCTCAAGGAGATCGGCGTCCGTACGGCCGCCGAGCTGATCGCCAAGTATCGCGTCGGCGGGATCATCTACTTCGCCTGGGCGCACAACACCCGCGATCCGCATCAGATCGCGGCTCTGTCGAACGGGATTCAGAAGGCTTCGCTGGAGCAGCCCCGCGGGCTGCCCGTTCTTGTCTCCACCGACCAGGAGCACGGGATAGTGGCACGCGTGGGCAAGCCCGCGACGCTGTTCCCGGGCGCGATGGCCCTGGGGGCCGGGGGGTCGCGGGCCGACGCCCGCACGGTGGGCCGGATCGGCGGTGCCGAGCTGCGCGCGATCGGCATCCGCCAGGACTACTCCCCGGTCGCCGACGTGAACGTCAACCCGGCCAACCCGGTCATCGGCGTACGCTCCTTCGGCGCCGACCCGGACGCGGTGGCCGGACTGGTCGCCGCGGAGGTGAAGGGGTATCAGAGTTCGGGCGTCGCGGCCACCGCCAAGCACTTCCCGGGCCACGGCGACACCGCCGTCGACAGTCACTTCGGCTTCCCCGTCATCACCCACAGCCGTGAGGTGTGGGAGGGGCTGGACGCCGTGCCGTTCCGGGCGGCCATCCGCGCCGGCATCGACTCCATCATGACCGCCCACATCATGGTCCCGGCGCTCGACCCGGCCGGCGACCCCGCCACCCTCTCGCATCCCATCCTCACCGGAATCCTGCGCGAGGAACTCGGCTACGACGGGCTCGTGGTGACGGACGCGCTCGGCATGCAGGGCGTCCGGACGAAGTACGGTGACGACCGCGTACCCGTCCTCGCACTGAAGGCCGGTGTCGATCAGCTCCTCAACCCGCCGAACCTGGACGTGGCGTGGAACGCGGTGCTGAACGCCGTGCGCGGCGGCGAGCTGACCGAGTCGCGCCTCGACGAGTCGATCCTGCGCGTCCTGCGGCTGAAGTCGAAGCTGGGCCTGCTGTCCGACCCGTACGTCACCGACGGCGGCGTCGACCGGACAGCCGGCACCCCGGCGCACCTCAGGGCGGCCGACCGGATCGCCGAGCGCACGACCACTCTCCTGGTCAACAAGGAGCGTCTGCTGCCGCTGTCGCGCCGCCGCACCCCGAAGGTGCTGGTCGTGGGCGCCGACCCCGCTTCTCCCTCCCTGTCCGACGGGCCGCCCACCACCGTCCTGGCCGCCGCCCTCACCGAGCTGGGGTTCACGGCGACGGCCCTGTCCACCGGTACCGCGCCGTCGGCGGCGACGATCGCCAAGGCGGTCGCGGCGGCGGGGGACGCGGAGGCGGTGGTCGTCGGGACGTACAACGTGACGGCGACCAGTTCTCAGAAGACCCTCGTCGAACGGCTCGTCGCCACCGGCGTCCCGGTGATCGCCGTCGCCATCCGCAATCCGTACGACGTGGCCCAACTCCCGGGCGTAGGCGCCTACTTGGCGTCATACTCCTGGACCGACGTCGAACTGCGCGCCGCGGCCCGGGTGATCGCGGGCATGGTCGGCCCGCGAGGCAGGCTGCCGGTGCCGGTGCAGCGGGCGGACGACCCCGCGCAGGTGCTGTATCCGATCGGGTACGGCTTGACGTATTAGGCGTACGCCGTATACCCGGCGCACCACCCCCAAGTGGCGCAAAGGACCCCACACGTCTGGCGTGTACCCGCTGTCGCGGGTCACGCTGGGCGGGGGTATCGGGGGGAAGCCATGCGAGCCAGGGCGTTGTGTCGGCGTTCCGTAGGGCTGGTGTGCGCGCTGCTGCTGGCGATGGCCGCCCTGGCGGGATGTGCCCGTTGGTCCGGCTCGGGGGGCGCCGAACCCAGCCCGGCGCCGGCCTCGACGCGGCCCTCCGGGTACGGGGCGGTGTTCCTCGCCCGCGGCGAGTGCAGCTCCTTCGGGGCGACCAGCTTCACGGAGGTTCCCTGCGGCAGTGAACGGGCCGCCGCGCGGGTGATCGCCCGCTACGACGGCAAGGTGGCCGACGGGCCGTCGTGCCCGCCGACCACGGACTTCGTCCTGCACATCAGCGAGACCCGGCCCGCCTCCGACGAGGACGGCGACGGCGTGGTGCCGCGGGGCTACGCCTGCATGCGCAAGCTGGAGCCGCCGCACCCCGGCGATCCGGGGGGCGGCGGAGGGCCCCGCACCATCGTCGGCGACTGCGTCTACAGCGCGGGCAGCGGGCAGGTCCGCGAGACGGCCTGTGACGGCACGGACAAGAAGTCCCCTGAGTACCGGGTCACGTCCGCGGTCACAGCCCGCTCCAAGTGCCCCGGGTCCACGGAGCTGTACGTCCAGCTGGGCGGGAGTAAGCCAGTTGGCTGCGCTCGGCCGGTGTAAGGGGCGGTTTTCGCCCCCTCCGCCCCTGCCCGATGACGGGATCTGGGGGCGGAGCCCCCAGATCCCGTCATCGCGCTTCGCGCTCGTCCTCAAACCGGGCTAGATCCGGCGTTTCTCCGGATCGCGGCGGTCGAGCTTCGCGTCGAACTTCGCCAGCGGCTTCGCCGCCTGCGGGTTCGACCGGACCGCGGCGGAGGCGACGCCCGCCCACTGAAGGATGCGGGCCGTGGCGAGAGCCTTCTCGTCGGCCGCGAGGCCGGCGACGTTGGCCCCGTGGTTCAGGCCCGGCGCTGTGAAGACGTACGAGTCGCGCGCGCCCGAGCCGAGGCGGAAGCGCTCGGCGCCCCAGGGGTCGTTCTGGCCGTAGACGAAGAGCATGTGCTGGGCGTTGTGGCGGACCCAGGAGTCCACGTCCCGCATCGCCCACGGCTGGAACTTCATGGAGATGTCGCGCGGCACGAAGTTCCGCGGCGGCTGGTAGCCGTAGCGGATGTACTTCTTCTCGATGTACGGGAAGTGGATCGTGGGAGCGCCGAGCTGGGTGCCCGCCTGGTAGTAGTACGGGGTGTACGTCTCCAGGCCCTGGTCGGTGTAGGCGGAGAACCCGGAGATGGTGTCGACCGAGTCCCAGATCGCGTCGTCGCTCGCGTGCGCCGCGTCCGCCGGGATCGAGTCGCAGTCGGACAGCAGGCTGTACTGCCAAAAGCCCCACACGTAGTCGAGCACGACCGCCTCGTACGCCTTGTCGAGGTCCCCGATGGTGGTGAAGGTGAAGCCGTTGTCGGCGGCGTACGCCTCGTACTTCTTCTCCAGCGGCTCCCGGCGCACCAGCGCCTCGCGCTGCACGGCGTCCAGCTTGTCGCGGCACTCCTTGGTGCCGACGTTCGTGAAGAAGCGGTCGTAGGCGGAGTCCTCGTCGTTCACCACGTCGTTGGGGGCGACGTACGCGACGACGCCGTCCATGTCGCGCGGGTAGAAGCGCTCGTAATACGTGGCGGTCATGCCGCCCTTCGAGCCGCCCGTGGAGATCCACTTCTGGTCGTAGATCGGCTTGAGGGCCTCGAAGATACGGTGCTGGTCGCTGGCCGCCTGCCAGATGTCGAGCTTGGACCAGTCGGCCGGGTCGGGCCGGGACGGGGTGAAGAAGCGGTACTCCATGGAGACCTGGTTGCCGTCCACTATCTGGGTCGGCTCGCGGCGGCTCGGGTTGGTGGAGACGTTGTAGCCGCCGGTGTAGAAGACCGTCGGGCGCGAGGTGTCCTTGTGCAGCAGGGTGATCCGCTGCTGGAACGTGCCCTTGGACGGGTGCCGGTGGTCGACCGGCTGGGTGTAGTTGAGGACGAAGAACCGGTATCCGGTGTACGGCTTCTCCTGAATCAGGCTCATGCCCGGTATCGCGAGGAGCCGGTCCTTTATGTCCGTGTCGGTGGAGGCCGACGTACTCGTGGCCTCCGGCTGGGCAGCGGTGGCCGCCCCGGCCGTGCTCAACGTGCCTATGAGCACCGTGAGCGCCAGCAGCCATCTGAGCGCCTTGCGCATGCACCCTCCCCTGGGAATACGCAGATGTCCGCCGGAACCTAGCGGAGCAACTGCCGTGACACCAGGGGCGATTGAGCGAACCTTGTGGGTATGCGGTGATTCGGCTGAGAAAGCGCGGGGCCGAATTCGGACGCTCGCCCCGCGGCGCGACTCAGCAGAGGATCCAGCCCGAGTCCACCGATGCCGAGCCGACCGAGCCCTTGATCCGGACGCAGCGGTGGCCCACGTGCACGGTCACCGGTCCCGCGTGATGCGCGAAATGCCCCGAGTCGACCACGGGCCGGCCCCCGCGCGCCTGCACGCTGACGGACATCGGCTTGCGGGAGCCCTGCTGCTTGGGGAAGGTCACGGCGCAGACGTAGCCGCTGCTCTTGTAGACCTGCACGGATCCGGTCGAGAAGGGCAGGGTGCGGACCTTGCGCCCCGAGCAGTACGAGGTGGCCGCCTGCGCGCTGTCCGGGCTCGCGAGCGCGAGCAGCCCGGAGGCGGTCAGCACGGCCACGCCGAGCGCCAACCGTCGGCGTATCGCACCACTGTCCACTGTTGTCCCTCCCGCAGCAATCAGCGTACTGGTGTACGGACGCACGACGTACGTCGGATGGTTGCGTTCCGCCGAGCCCACCCGGAGAGTCCGCGGAGTTTTCTGCAGGTTTGGGGCAACCGTGCCCGTTTACCCGGTGTCCAACTGGTCAGAAAACGAAAGGCGGTAGTCCATGTCCGGCATGAATCCCTCTCGTACGACCAGCCGTGCACTCGTCGCGGCGGCGCTCCTCATCACGGCCGGTGCCTCCGTACCGGCAGTCGCCAGCTCCACCAGCCCGCCGCCCGTCCGCAGCGGAGCCAACGGTCCCGCCTACGACCGCGTGGCCGACTTCTACGGCGCGTACATCGACGCGGTGAACGACTCGGGATCCGGTCATCTCGACACCCAGCTGCGCACCTTCTACCTGACCCCGGGCCTCCGCTCGCGCCTGGCCACGTGGGAGAGCCGCGAGCACGCCGACGGTGTGCTGCGCGCGCAGGACGTGCCGCGGGCCTGGAAGGTGACGCCCGGCGACAGCGGCATGGGACACACCTGGTCGACCGTCCGGCTGACGTGGGGATCCGCCCAGCATCCGACGTACACCTATCTGGCGGTGCAGTCGGACCTCGCGACGAAGAAGATCTCCGACATCAAGCAGAAGAGCTGACGGGCTCGGGCTCTCCCGGTTCGGCGGCTCCGACGAAGGTGTGCCACAACTCGGCGTACTGACCGTCGAGTTGGAGCAGTTCGTCGTGCGTGCCGTCCTCCACGACCCGGCCGTGGTCCATGACCACGACCCGGTCGGCGCGGGCCGCCGTCGTCAGCCGGTGGGCGACCACCAGGGTGGTACGGCGTCCGGCGAGGCGGTCGGTGGCCTGGTTGACCAGGGCCTCCGTCGCCAGGTCCAGGGCGGCGGTGGCCTCGTCGAGGAGCAGGATGTCCGGGTCGACGAGTTCGGCGCGGGCCAGGGCGATCAACTGGCGCTGGCCCGCGGAGAGGTTGCGGCCGCGCTCGGCGACCTCGTGGAGGTAGCCGCCGTCCAGCGTGGCGATCATCTCGTGGGCGCCGACCGCGCGGGCGGCGGCCTCCACCTCGGCATCGGTCGCGTCGGGACGGCCGTAGGCGATGGCGTCCCTGACCGTGCCCTGGAAGAGGTACGCCTCCTGGGGGACGACCCCGAGCCGGTGGCGGTAGGAGGTGAGGTCGAGGGCGCGCAGATCCTCGCCGTCTGCCGTCACCCGCCCGCCCGTGGGGTCGTAGAACCGGGCGACCAGCTTCACCAGCGTCGACTTGCCCGCGCCGGTCTCCCCGACGAAGGCGACGGTCTGCCCGGCGGGGATGCGCAACGACACCTGGCTCAGGGCCTCTTCGTCGTCGCCGTACGCGAAGTCGACGTCTTCGAAGGCGATTTCACCTCGCAGCGACAGCACCTCGAGCGGCTCGTCGGCGGCCTTCGTGGACGTGGGCTCCTGGAGCAGTTCCTGGATGCGCCCGAGCGAGACGGTCGCCTGCTGGTAGCCGTCGAAGACCTGCGAGAGCTGCTGCACGGGCGCGAAGAAGAGGTCTATGTAGAGGAGGTAGGCGACGAGCGCGCCGGTCGTGAGGGTGCCGGCGTCGACCCGGTGGGCGCCCACGATCAGTACCGCCGCAGCGGCCACCGACGACAGCAGCTGCACGAAGGGGAAGTACACCGATATCAGCCACTGCCCGCGGATCCGCGCCCTGCGATAGCTGTCGCTGCCCTCCGCGAACCGCCGTCCGCCGGAGCCCTCGCGCCGGAAGGCCTGCAGGATCCGCAGACCGGACACCGACTCCTGAAGGTCGGCGTTGACCACCGAGACGCGCTCGCGGGCGAGTTCGTACGCCTTCACGCTCGCCCGGCGGAAGAAGAACGTGCCGATGATCAGCGGCGGCAGCGTGACGAAGACGACGAGCGCGAGCTGCACGTCGATCACCAGCAGAGCGACCATGATGCCGAAGAAGGTGACGACGGAGACGAAGGCGGTGACCAGGCCCGTCTGGAGGAACGTGGACAGCGCGTCCACGTCCGTCGTCATCCGGGTCATGATCCGACCCGTCAACTCCCGCTCGTAGTAGTCCAGTCCGAGGCGCTGGAGCTGCGCGAAGATCTTCAGGCGGAGTGCGTACAGGACCCGCTCGCCCGTCCGTCCCGTCATCCGGGTCTCGCCGATCTGCGCCGCCCACTGGACGAGCACGGTGACCAGCCCGAACGCCGCCGCCGCCCACACCGCGCCAAGCGCCAGCCGGGTGACGCCTTGGTCGATGCCGTGTCGGATCAGCACGGGCAGCAGCAGGCTCATGACCGCGTCGACGGCCACCAGCGCGAGGCTGACGAGCAGCGGGGCGCCGAAGCCGCGCAGCAGCCGCCGCAGTCCGTACGACTCCTCGGGTGTGACCGCACGGGCCTCGTCGATGCCGGGGGTTTCGGTGGCCGGGGGCAACGCCTCGACCTGGGCGAGGAGGTCGGGGGTGGCGGGCATCCCCGCGAGCGCGTTGTCCTTCGGCTCGCGATCGCCGGTCCACAGGTGGGGGGTCACACCGCGCTCGGCGTCGAACTCGGCGTCCAGCTCATCCCGTACGGAGGTGTCCTCCCGCGGGTAGGAGGGCTGGGCGTGTCCGGGCGAGACGCCGCCCAGCTCGTCCGGGTCGGTGAGCAGCCGCCGGTACAGCGGGGAGCGCTCCTGGAGTTCCTCGTGAGTGCCGATGTCGGCGAGCCGGCCCGCGTCGAGGACGGCGATGCGGTCGGCGAGGTTGAGGGTGGAGCGGCGGTGCGCGATCAGCAGAGTCGTGCGGCCCTCCATGACGTGCTTCAGGGCCTCGTGGATCTCGTGCTCGACGCGGGCGTCCACGGCGGAGGTGGCGTCGTCGAGAACCAGCAGGCGCGGGTCGGTGAGGAGGGCGCGGGCGAGCGCGACGCGCTGGCGCTGACCGCCGGAGAGGGTGAGGCCGTGCTCGCCGACCTTGGTGGCGTATCCCTCGGGCAGCTCGGCGATGAACCGGTCGGCCTGGGCGGCGCGTGCGGCGGTCTCGATCTCCTCGTCGCTCGCGTCCGGGCGGCCGTAGGCGATGTTGGCGCGGACGGTGTCGGAGAAGAGGAAGGAGTCCTCGGGGACGAGTCCGATCGCGGCGCGCAGCGACTCGGTCGTCAGCTCGCGGACATCGTGGCCGCCGACGAGGACGGCGCCGTGCGTGACGTCGTAGAAGCGCGGCAGCAGGAGGGAGACGGTCGACTTTCCGGAGCCGGACGAACCGACGACGGCGAGGGTCTCGCCCGGCCGGATCTCGAAGCTCAGCCCGTCCAGGACCGGCCGCCCCTCCTCGTATCCGAACGACACGTCGTCGAACTCGACGGTCGCGGGCGCGTCGGCCGGCAGCGTCTTCGTGCCGTCCTGGATCGACGGCTTCGTGTCGATGAGTTCGAGGACCCGCTCGGCGCCGGCCCGGGCCTGCTGCCCGACGGTGAGGACGACGGCGAGCATCCGCACGGGTCCGACGAGCTGGGCGAGGTAGGAGGAGAACGCCACGAACGTACCGAGCGTGATCTGCCCGCGTACGGCGAGCCAGCCGCCCAGCGCGAGCATCGCGACCTGCCCGAGGGCGGGCACGGCCTGGAGGGCCGGGGTGTACTTGGCGTTCAGCCGGATGGTCCGCAGGCGCCCCGCGAAGAGCCGCCGCCCGACCTCCCTCAGCTTCCCGGTCTCCTGGTCCTCCTGCCCGAAGCCCTTCACCACGCGTACGCCGCTGACGGCGCCGTCGACCACACCGGCGACGGCGGCGGCCTGCGCCTGCGCGTACCAGGTGGCGGGGTGCAGCTTGGAGCGGCTGCGCTTGGCGACGAACCAGAGGGCGGGGGCGACGGCCAGCGCGACCAGGGTGAGCGGCAGGGACAGCGCGGCCATGATCCCGAGCGATATCAGGAAGAGGAGTACGTTCCCGATGGTCATCGGGAGCATGAAGAGGAGGCCCTGGATCAGCTGGAGGTCGCTGGTCGCCCGCCCGACGACCTGCCCGGTGGACAGCTCGTCCTGACGCCGCCCGTCGAGCCGGGTGATCGTCCGGTACATGTCCGTGCGCAGGTCGTGCTGGACGTCGAGGGCGAGACGGCCGCCGTAGTAGCGGCGGATGTAGGTGAGGGCGTAGACGACGGCGGCGGCGGCGATCAGGGCGCCCGCCCAGGGGCCCATACGGCGGCTGTGGTCGCCGACGACGTCGTCGATGATCACCTTGGTGATCAGCGGGACCACCGCCATGACGGCCATGCCGCCCAGCGAAGCGCCGAGCGCGAGCACCACGTCCTTCGGGTACCGCCACGCGTACCCGGCGAGTCGCCGTGCCCATCCCCGCTGCGTTGCCACGCCGGTGCCTTCCGTAGATCGTCACTCCGCCGGAAGGCACCAACACCGAACGAGGCGGATTTCATCCCTCCGCAACAAAAGGAAGCCGTACGCGCAGGGAGTAGAAGCGGGTGATCTGCACCGGGTTCTGGTTGTCGTCGCTGACCAGGAGCAGGTTCAGCCGACCGTGGGCGCGTCCGGTGACGGCGAGCCCCTCGATGTTGTCGAGGAGGGGATTGGGCTGCGGCTGCTTGGCCTGTGCGCCCAGCGAAGGGCAGTTCACGAGATCGGCGAGATCAGTTCACGAGATCGGCGAGAAGGGTCTTGCGGGCGAGGCGCACGCCGTACTGGGCGGAGAGCCGGAAGCCGCTCTGCGAGCGCTCCCACGTCTGGAAGCGGACGATGCCCCCGGTGTCGCCCCTGAGGGAGCCCTCCATCGCGGCGAGCAGGGTGTGCCCGCCGGGCAGCAGGGTCAGACCCTCGAAAGTCTGGTTCGAAGTGGCACGGCCGGCGGGGGCCACCTTGAGCGCGTCCGGTACAGGGAGGCTGCCGGCCAGGGTGCCGTCCGGCTCGTAGCGGCGGACGGACGGCTCGGTCTCGGAGGTGACGAGACGGGTGCCGATGGGGCTCCCCCCGCTCGAGCGAAGCCGAGAGTCGGGGACGTCGACGGCCAGGCCCTCGGAGTCGAGCGCGGCACCCTTCTCGTCGGCGAGCGGCACGACGCTCCTGGGCTGAAGGGTGGTGCGGTCCAGGGTGAAGAGCCAGGAGCGGTCGGAGACGGCGGCGATCTGTCCGTCGCGGTCCACGGCGAGCGCGGAGAGGTTGCCGACGAAGGTGCCGTGGTACGTCGTCTTGTCGAGCGCGTCGGAGAAGCTCTCGAGGGAGACCGAGGGCGAACAGGCCTTGTCCCACCGGGCGTTGGCGGCGGGCCCGGCGGCGGTCACGCAGGTGGCCGCCGCCAGACCGGCGGTGACGGTGGCGAGTACGGATCTCAGGCGCATGCGGTCACGGTAGGACGCGCTGATGGCCCGGGGGCGGGCTCGCCGTGAATCAGGGGCGGTTCCGCCGACGGCCCGGGGGCGGACTCGCCGTAAATCACGGGCGGTTCCGCCGACGGCCCGGGGGCGGACTCGCCGTAAATCACGGGCGGTTCAGCTGCTCGGAACCGCCGGGAACGCCTCGCTCGGGTGGCTCGTCGGCGTGTACAGCTGCGTGCTCGTGGTGACCGGCACGAGGTCCTTGTGGATGACCCTGGCCACGCCCTGGATGGTGGCGACGCCGTAGTCCATGGTGCTGTTGCCGTGGGTGAGCACGGAGATCATGTAGTCGTGCCCCGCGCCGTTGAAGGTGCCGATGCTGTGCACCCGCCAGCCGTGCGTGGAACGGGACAGCCAGCCGTTCTTGACGTGCACGGAGACCGAGGAGGGCGCACCGGCGGGCGTACCCCAGCGCTGCGAGGAGATGACCTGCCCCATCAGCTTCAGGATGTAGGCGCGCGAATTGTCGCTGAGCACGGTGTTCTTCGCGGTGACGAGGGCGAGCAGCTTCTGCTCGTCGCGGACGGTGATCTGGGTCAGGCCCCAGTATCCGTTGGCGCCCGGCACGGTCTGGGTCATCCCGGCGGCGGTGAGGAAGCCCTTGACCTTCGTCACACCCAACTGCCGCCACAGGGTGGTGGTCGCGTCGTTGTCCGACTTGGTGATCATGGCGGTGGCGAGCTGGGTCTCGCGGTCCGTGAGATACCGGTTGTGCTTCTTGGCGTCCCACAACAGCGTGGCGAGCACGGTCGCTTTCACGACGCTGGCGGAGTCGAAGGCGCTGCTGGCGCGCAGGCTGCACTTCGTGTTGGTGGTGCGGTCGTAGAGGCCGACCGCGATCGTGCCGTTGCGGTTCGCCAGCGCCGCGGTGATGTCCTTCTGCAACTTGGCGGCCAGGCCCGCCTTGTCCGACGTACAGCTGACCGTCGGTGCCGGATCGGCGGCCGCGGGCGCGGCGGCCACGGCGAACGGCACGATCACCCCGGCACCGAGGCTCGCTGCGAGCACACGGGCACCCCGGGATATTCGGTGAGTCATGGAGGCTTCCCATCCCCTTGAACCGATACGAGCGCGCCCCCGGCGCGCTCACCTCTCTTGACTCGTAGGGATGGCCGAAAGTTGTACGGGCGTTCCCCTGAACGGGGTTCGGGTCTTTCTGGCGTGCGGGCTGGAGTCACCGATGCCGTAGGACTCTTGACCGATGCCGTTGGACTCGCGGCCGACGCCGTTGGACTCTTACCGGGATCTCATCCAGCCACAGCTCGTCCCCAGGCGGACCACAGCTCGCGCCCATCCGGCGTATGCATGGTGCACTGGTGACATCTGCCACCGACCCACTGTCCCCGGCCCCCGGCCACTCCGTGGCCCCCGGCGCCCCGACCGCCGAGCCGCCCAAGGGGCCGTCCCCCACACCCACCGCACCGCGCTGGTCGCTCCCCGCGCTGCTCGCCGTTCTGGTCCTGGCCGCGGTGCTGTACTCCTGGAACCTGTCGTCCTCCGGTCTGAACAGCTTCTACAGCGCCGCGGTGCTCAGCGGCACGCAGAGCTGGAAGGCGTGGTTCTTCGGCTCGCTCGACGCGGGCAACTTCATCACGGTCGACAAGCCGCCGTTCGCGCTCATGATCATGAGCTTGTCCTGCCGGGTCTTCGGCTTCGGCACCTGGCAGATGATGGCGCCCATGATCGCCGCCGCGCTCGGCACGATCTGGATCCTGCACTCCTCCGTGAAGCGGGTCTTCGGGCACGCGGCGGCCACCGTCGCCGCGCTCGTCCTCGCGCTCACCCCGATCACCGTCGCCATCAACCGTGACAACAACCCGGACACCCTGCTCGTGCTGCTGATGGTCTCGGGCGCCGCCCTGGGCCTGCGAGCCACCCGCGACAGCAGGCTGCTGCCACTGCTCGGCTCGGCGGTCTGCTTCGGATTCGCCTTCAACACCAAGATGCTCCAGGGCTACATCGCCCTGCCCGCCGTCTTCGCCGTCTACCTGTACGCGTCGAATCTCGGCTGGGCGAAGAAGGTCCGCAACCTGCTGCTCGCGGCCGTGGCCCTGGCCGTTTCCAGCTTCTGGTGGGCGGCGGCCGTCTCGCTCGTACCCGCTGACGACCGCCCGTACATCGGCGGCTCCACGGACGGCAGCGCCTGGAACCTGATCATGGGCTACAACGGCCTGGGCCGGGTTCTTGGAGGCGAGGGCAACGGCGCCGGGGGCGGTGGAGGCGGCGGCACCTTCGCCGGTACCGCCGGTCTCGGCCGTATGTTCAACGACATCCTCGGCGGCCAGATCTCCTGGCTGCTCCCCTTCGCGGGCATCGCCCTCGTGGGCGGCCTGGTGCTTCTCGGCCGTGCCCCGCGCACCGACCTCACGCGCGCCGCGCTGGTGCTGTGGGGCGGCTGGACCGTGCTGCACTACCTGACGTTCAGCATGGCCGAGGGCACGATGCACCCCTACTACACGACCGCGCTCGCCCCCGGCATCGCGGTCCTGTGCGGCGGGGGTGGCGTGATGCTGCTGCGTGCCTTCCGCGGCGATGACGTGCGTTGGTCGTGGGTCCTGCCCGCCGCTCTCGCGGTCACCGGGATCTGGGCGGTCGTACTGCTGCGCCGGGCCTCCGGCTGGAACAGCTGGCTGTGGCCGACCGTCGCGGTGGTGATGGTGCTGGGCATCGTGGGGATGTTCGTGTTCCGGTCGGGCGCGGGCGCTCGGGCGGGCGCGGACGCGGACGCCGGGGCGGGATCGGACGCCGGGGCGGGCTCGGGCTCGCACGCCCGGATGGGCTCGGGCGCGGACGCCGAGGCGCGATCGGGCTCCTGGGGCTCCGAGGCTGGGGCGGGTTCCGGCTACGGCTCCGGTTCCTACCCCCGCTCGCATTCCGGCCCCGGCTCCGGCTCAAACCCCCGTAACCGGGCACGCCTGTTGACCGCATCCGTGGCCGCAGCGATCGTCGCGGCCCTGGCCGGCCCGACGGCGTACGCGGTCGCCGAACCCGCGAGTTCGGGCGGCGCGGGCGGCGGCATGGGCGGCACCAACCCCACCGCCGGACCCTCCACGGGCAGCGGCTTCGGTGGCGGCCGTCCCGGCGGCGGACGGGGCGGCTTCGGCGGCGGCAACGGCGCTCCGGGCGGCGGTGAGGCGCCCGGCGGCACCCAGCAGGGTGGTCGGGCGGGCGGCCAGGAAGGCGGCTTCCCGCGCGGCGGGATGACGCCCGGCGGCGGCACCGGCGAACTGCCCCAGGGCGGCGCCCGCGGCGGCCAGGAAGCCGGCGGGCAGGGAACCGGCGGGCAGGGCGGCACGCCCCCGAACGGCACCGGCGCTCAGCGCGGCGGCGCGGGCGGCTTCGGCGGCGGCCGCATGGGCGGCTCCGCCAGCAGCGAGCTGGCCTCGTACCTGGAAAAGCACCAGGACGGTGCCAAGTGGCTGGTGGCGGTGCCCAACTCGCAGGGCGCCTCGCAGCTGATCGTGAGCACCGGAAAGCCCGTCATCTCCATGTGGGGCTTCACCGGCACCGACAAGGCCATGACGCTGGCCAAGCTCAAAGAGCTGGTGAAGAAGGGCGAGTTGCACTACATCCAGCTCGGCGGTGGCGGCGGTATGGGCGGCAACAGCACCCTCAGTACGCAGATCACCGCTTGGGTGAAGAAGAACGGCACCGCGGTGAAGGAGAGCGCGTACAGCAGCGGTTCGACGTCCGGCACGGCGTCGGGGTCGGGTTCGAAGTCCGGATCGGGGTCGGGTTCGAAGTCCGGGTCGGAGTCCGGGTCGGACTCCGCGTCCCAGACCAACCAGTCGACGCTGTACCGACTGGAGCCCGCGGACGCCGGCTGATGTAGGCCGAACTTCCGCCCCCACTGCGGCCCCTGACCGGCTTCTGCCCGTCAGGGGCCGCAGTGGTATGCCAAAAACGCGCGTAGAACAGGCGACTTGCCGGGATCCGACACGTGACCGACACGCCCCGTTCATTCCCTGAAACGCATGTCCATGCCACGCTCCCCCTTGCCCCGCTCAATCAACACGCGTAGAACGGACGCCCCCATGCCCGCCACGCACATACGCCGCTGGAAAACACTGGCACTGACCACCTCCGCCGTCCTGGTCGGCCTCACCCTCCCCACGGTGACCGCCACTCCCGCGAGTGCCACGACGACCGCGTACGACAGCACGTACTACAAGAACGCGGTCGGCAAGACGGGTACGACCCTGAAGTCCTCGCTGCACACGATCATCAGCAGCCAGACGAAGATCTCGTACTCGGCGGTCTGGGACGCGCTCAAGGTCACCGACCAGGACCCGAACAACAGCAGCAATGTGATCCTGCTGTACAGCGGCAGCTCGCGCGCGAAGTCCCTCAACGGCGGTGACACCGGCGACTGGAACCGCGAGCACGTGTGGGCCAAGTCCCACGGTGACTTCGGCGAGGTGACCGGTCCCGGCACGGACCTGCACCACCTGCGCCCCGCGGACGTCCAGGTCAACAGCATCCGTGGCAACAAAGACTTCGACGAGGGCGGCAGCACGGTCAGCGGCGGGGGCGGCAGCCTCACCGACTCCGACTCCTTCGAGCCCCGCGACGCCGACAAGGGCGACGTGGCCCGCATGATCCTCTACATGGCCGTGCGCTACGACGGCGGCGACGGCTTCGCCGACCTGGAGCCCAACGAGAAGGTCAACAACGGCAGCAACCCGTACATCGGCAAGCTCACCGTCCTCAAGCAGTGGAGCGACGAGGACCCGCCGAGCGCCTTCGAGGAGAAGCGCAACCAGGTCATCTACGACACCTACCAGCACAACCGCAACCCGTTCATCGACCACCCGGAGTGGGTGGACGCGATCTGGTAGTCCGGCCTGAGGGTTGAACTCCCCTCTTGCGAAGGGGAGTTCAACCAGCTCGCTGCTGCGATTTCAGTCCAGGTGCGTCGATGCGAACATCCGCAGCACGGCCGGGAGTACGACCACCGAAGGGCCGGGGGAAGCGAGGGCCTTGGACAGGTCCTCCTCCAGGGTCTCGGGGGTCGTGCGGACGCCGGGGACGCCGAAGGACTCCGCCAGGGCCACGTAGTCGGGGCGGGTCAGCTCCGTCGCCGTGGGCTCGCCGAAGGCGTCGGTCATGTACTCGCGGAGGATGCCGTAGCCGCCGTCGTCGACGATGAGCCAGGTGACGTTGAGGTCGTATTGCCTGGCCGTGGCCAGTTCGGCGATGGAGTAGAGGGCGCCGCCGTCGCCGGAGACCGCGAGGACGGGATGGTCGGGGTCGGCCGCCGCCGCGCCGAGTGCCGCCGGGAAGCCGTAGCCGAGACCGCCCGCGCCCTGGGCGGAGTGCATGGTGTTCGCGCCGCGCGGGTCGAAGGCCGACCAGGCCCAGTAGGCGAGGATCGTCATGTCCCAGAAGGACGGGGCGGAGGACGGGAGCGCTCGGCGGACCGACGCCAACACATCCTGCTCCAGGGTGAGTTCCTGAGCCGCGATGCGGTCGGAGACTCGCGACAGCAGCGCTCGTACGCGCTCCGGAGCCGTCGGGTCGGTGCGCTCCTCCACCGTCTCCAGCAGCGCCTGCAGCGCGAGGCGGGCGTCCGCGTGGATGCCCAGCGCCGGGTGGTTGGACTCCAGTTTGCCGAGGTCGGCCTCGATCTGGATGACCCGGCCGCGCGGCTTGAACGTGTGGTAGTTGGAGGAGAGTTCACCGAGGCCCGAGCCCACCACCAGCAGGACGTCCGCGTCCTCCAGGAAGTCGGTCGTGTGGCGGTCCTCCAGCCAGGACTGGAGGGAGAGCGGGTGTTCCCAGGGGAAGGCGCCCTTGCCGCCGAAGGTGGTGACCACGGGCGCGGACAGCCGTTCGGCGAGCTGCCGCAGCTTGCCGGACGCGTCCGCTCGTACGACACCACCGCCCGCGATGATCGCCGGGCGCTGCGCGGAAGACAGCAAGTGAGCCGCCACCGCGGTGAGTTCGGGGCGCGGGACCACGTCCTGCGGTGTCGCGTCCATCGCCGTCACCACCGGCAGCCGCGTCTCGGCCAACAGCACGTCCTGCGGGATCTCCACCCACACCGGGCCGTGCGGAGCCGTCAGCGCCGACTCCCAGGCCGCCGCGATGGCGGAGGGGATCTGGGAGTGGCTGCGGACCGTGTGGACCGACTTCACCACTCCCCTGAACGACGCCTGCTGGTCGGGGAGTTCGTGCAGATAGCCGTGGCGTCCGCCGCCCAGCCCGGGGCTGGGGACCTGGCTGCTGATCGCGAGGACGGGGGCGGAGGCCGCCGCCGCCTCCTGGAGCGCGGCGAGTGAAGTCAGCGCACCCGGCCCCGTCGACAGCAGCAGCGGCGCCGCCTCACCGGTGATACGGCCGTACGCGTCCGCCGCGAACCCCGCGTTGTTCTCGACGCGCAGTCCGACGTACCGCAGGCAGGAGCGGCGCAGCGCGTCGAACATGCCCAGCGCATGCTGGCCCGGCAGGCCGAAGACGGTCGTCGCGCCGAGACCGGCGAGGGTCTCCACGACCAGGTCTCCGCCGTTGCGGCCGGGGGGCGGGTTGAGCGCGGCCTCCGTCTGCGCCACCGACGGACGGAGAACCAGGTCGTGGTCGTGGGTCACTTCGCGCGAGCCTCAGCAATCTGACGGGACATGATCGTGGTCAGTTCGTACGCCGTGTGAGACGCGGCGACGGCCGTGATCTCGGCGTGGTCGTACGCGGGCGCCACCTCGACGACGTCGGCCGAGACCAGGTTGCAGGACGCCAGCCCGCGCAGGATCTCCAGGAGTTCGCGGGAGGTCATGCCGCCCGCCTCGGGGGTGCCGGTGCCGGGCGCGTGCGCCGGGTCGAGGCAGTCGATGTCGATGGAGATGTACAGCGGGCGGTCGCCGATGCGCTGGCGCAGCTGGTCGGCGACCTCGTCGGCGCCGCGGCGGTAGATGTCCGCCGAGGTGACGATGCCGAAGCCCATCTTCTCGTCGTCGGTGAGGTCCTGCTTGCCGTACAGCGGGCCGCGGGTGCCGACGTGGGAGAGGGCGGAGGTGTCGAGGATGCCCTCCTCGACGGCGCGGCGGAACGGGGTGCCGTGCGTGTACTCGGCGCCGAAATACGTGTCCCAGGTGTCGAGGTGCGCGTCGAAGTGGAGCAGCGCGACCGGGCCGTGCTTCTTGGCGACGGAGCGCAGGAGCGGGAGGGCGATGGTGTGGTCGCCGCCCAGCGTCATCAGGCGGGCACCCGTGCCGAGGAGCTCGTCGGCGGCGGCCTCCACCGTCTCCACGGCCTCGTTGATGTTGAACGGGTTCGCCGCGATGTCACCGGCGTCCGCGACCTGCGCGAGGGCGAAGGGGGAGGCGTCCTGCGCCGGGTTGTAGGGGCGCAGCAGCCGGGACGCCTCGCGGATCGCGTTGCCGCCGAAGCGGGCGCCCGGCCGGTACGAGACGCCGGAGTCGAACGGCACACCGACCACGGCGACATCGGCGGTGCCGACCTCGTCGAGGCGCGGCAGCCGGGCGAAGGTGGCGGGGCCCGCGTACCGCGGGATACGGGAGGAGTCGACGGGCCCGCGGGGCGTCTCGTTGCTGCTCATGATGGATTGCCTTCTTTCCTACGCTCCGTCGCGTATGTACGACTGAGTCGCGTATGTACGACTGATACGACTCTACTGGGGAGCCGGGACCGGCTCGGACAAGGGTTCGGGGGCACGGCCCGCGAGGCGCTCGCGCCAGGCGGCCAGTACGACGGCGTCGGTCGCGGGCGTGGCCAGGGAGACGGCCACGTAGACGACCAGCGAGGCGAGCAGCCCGTAGTAGACGGGCTCGTTGGCGAGGATGCCGTACGTGGCCATCAGGCCGATCACCGCGAGGCCGCCGACGACGACGGAGGCGAGCGCCCCGTGCGCCGTGCCGCGCTTCCACAGCAGTCCGCCGAGGATCGGCACGAGCAGTCCGCCGACGAGCAGGTTGTAGGCGACGGTCAGCGCCTCGACGACGTTGTTGAGCGCGATCGCGGTACAGATCACCGCGACGCCCATGATCAGGATGAAGGCACGGTTGCCCTTGACCTCGTCATGCTCCTCGCCGTCCCGCCGTACGGCCCCGCGCAGCTTCGACCAGATGTCGTTGTTGGCGACGGTGGCGCAGGCGATGAGGGCGCCGGAGGACGTGGACATCACGGCCGCGAGGGCGGCGGCGAGCACCAACCCCCGTACACCGACCGGGAGTTCGTCCTTGACGATGGTCGCGAAGGCGGTGTCGGCGCTGGGCAGCTTCGGGTAGAGGACCTTGGCCGCCGTGCCGATGACGGCGCCGGCGAGGGCGTACACCAGGCAGTACGTGCCCGCGACCGTGCCGCCCCACTTCGCCGTGGTGTCGCTGCGCGCGGTGAACACGCGCTGCCAGATGTCCTGGCCGATGAGCATGCCGAACGTGTAGATCAGCACATACGTGAAGATCGTCTCGCCGCCGATGCCCAGCGGGTCGAAGTACGCGGTGGGCAGCTTGGCCTTCATCGCGCCGAACCCGCCGGCCTTGACGACGGCGATGGGGAGCAGGAGCAGCAGCACACCGACGGTCTTCACGACGAACTGCACCATGTCGGTGAGCGTGATCGACCACATGCCGCCGAGCGTGGAGTACACGACGACGATCGAGCCGCCGAGGATGATCGCGAGCGTCCGGTTCATGTCGAAGAGGACGTCGAAGATCGTGGCGTACGCGATGGTGGAGGTCACCGCGAGCATGAGGGTGTACGCCCACATGACGACGCCGGAGATGACACCGGCCCGGCCGCCGTAGCGCAGGTCCAGCATCTCGGAGACGGTGTAGACCTTCAGGCGGGCGATGCGGGCGGAGAAGAAGACGCTGAGGGCCAGCAGCCCCAGGCCGATGGTGAAGACCATCCAGGCCCCGGAGAGGCCGTACTGGTAGCCGAGACCGACGCCGCCGATGGTGGACGCGCCGCCGAGGACGATCGCTGCCATGGTGCCGGAGTACATGGCGGGCCCGAGGCGCCGCCCCGCGACCAGGAACTCGCTCTTGGACTTGGCGCGGCGCATGCCCCACCAGCCCATGGCCAGCATGCCGGCCAGATAGACGACGATCACTGTGTAGTCGACGGCCATGTGGGGCCCTCCTTCGCGCACTCTCGGTGGCGTGTCGTGCAACTGGGATGTCCGGTGGCTCATCGCGGGGACATACGCCCGTACCCGCGGCTGCCGGTGGCACTGACCCTAGGTGGCCGGAAAGCGACTCTGAAGTGTACGTTTCATCCACTGTCGCTGAACCGGATGGAGGGAACGTCCACCATGCCGGACACATCCGCCCCGCCTGTCCCACCCACCCCACCGGTACCGCTCGCCGCTCTGCTGGCCCGGGAGGACCTGGGCCTGCGGCAGATCGCGGGCCCCGCCGATCCGGACACGGTGATCCACTGGGCGCACACCTCGGAGATGGCGGACCCGTACCCGTATCTGCTGGGCGGTGAGCTGCTCCTGACGGCCGGGGTCCACATCCCGGAGGCGGCGGGCTCGGGCACCTACTTCGACGACTACGTCTCCCGCATCGTCGCCGCGGGCGGCGCCGCCCTCGGCTTCGGCCTCGCCCCGGTCCACGACACGGTCCCGCGCGCGCTGGTCGCGGCCTGCGACACCTACGGCCTCCCGCTGCTGGAGGTCCCGCCCCAGACCACGTTCTCGGGCGTGGCACGCGCGGTGTGGCAACTCATGGCCCAGGCTCGCCTCGCCGAACTCCGCCGGGTCACCGAGGCCCAGCAGAGCCTGGCGGCGGCCGCCGCCCGCCCGGACCCGGTACCCGCCGTGCTGCGACAACTGGCCCAGCGGGTGGGCGGCTGGGCGGTGCTGTACGGGCCGGACGGAGCGGAACTGGCGGGGGCGGGGCGCGTGCCGGTGGACGCCCCGGGACGCGGCGCACTCACCGCGGGGGCTGGCCGGACGCCGGGCGAGCCGGTGCCGGCCGGGCAGGCGACCCCGGCCGAGCCCCCGGGACGCGGCGCACTCGCCGCAGGGGCTGGCCGGACGCCGGGCGGACCAGTACCAGCCGGGGCCGACGCCCCGGGACGCGGCGCACTCGCCGCCGGGGCTGGCCGGACGCCGGGCGGACCAGTACCAGCCGGGCAGGCGACCCCGGGCGAGCCGGTCCCGGACCGGCAGAGGGCGGGCGGTGCGGTCCCGGCCGGTCCCGGACCGGCCGGCCAGGCGTCCATCGCGCGGTCACTCGCCGAGCTGGCCGGGGTGGTGCGGCCCCGGGAGGGGCAGGGCGCGGTGCCCTCGTCCGCCACGGACACCGTGGGCGGGGTGCGTCTTGCCGCGTACGCCCTCGGGGCCGGGCGGGGCTTCGTACTCGGGGTGGGGGCGCCGCGCCGGGAGGCCGGGGATCACACCATCGCCTCCGTCGCGGCGGTGCTGCTCTCGCTGCTCACCGGCGAACACCAGAGCGGAAGCGGGGCGGCGCGGTCGGCGGCGCTGGTGCGGCTTCTGCTCGGGGCCGCACCGGCGGACGTGGCGCCGCTGCTCGGTGCCGAGCGATGGGTCGTGGTGCACGCGCGCCCCGCCGGAGACGGCCCCGCGCCGGACGCCGTAGCCGCGTCCGCGCTGGGCGCGGCGCTGGGCTCCGCACTGGTCGAGGCGGCGGGCGACGTCGTACGCGTCCTCGTCCCCGGCGACCGCGAGCCCACCGCGCAGGAGGGCTGGACGTGCGGGGTCAGCGCGCCGGTCGGCCCGCACGAGTGGGCGGCGGCCGACACGCAGGCCGCCCGCGCGCTGGCCCGCGCCCGCGCGACCCGTTCCGCGCTGGTGCGTCACGGAGAGCGCCCCGCCCTGGCGGACCTCGTCCCCCCGGCCGACGCCAAGGCCCACTCCCGGGCCCTCCTCGCTCCCATCGCCGCGACCCCCGCCCTCACCGAGACCCTCCGCACCTGGCTTTCGCTGCACGGCAGTTGGGACCGCACGGCGGTGGCCCTCTCCGTCCACCGCAACACGGTCCGCCAACGCATCGCGCGGTGCGCGGTGTTGCTCGAGGCGGACCTCGACGATCCCGACGTACGCATGGAGTTGTGGTTCGCGCTGCGGGAGAGCTGAGCACCGCGCTCCTCGGCCCGGGCCGTTGTCACAGCCGGGTGATATGCAGGCCGCACGAACGAGTGACCCCCGTCCCAGCGCTCGGGACACCCGCCCCCGGAGCGAAACGCACCGGCACAATAGAAGACATGCCGATACCCGGGACTCCCAGCCGCGCCGAGCTCGTCGACCATCTCGTACGGACCCGTATCGCGGGTGATGTCGCCACGCCCCGCGAGAACAACCTCTCCCATTACCGCAAGCTGGCCAACGGCGACCGCAACTTCTGGCTCGGGCTGGAACTCGGTGACCGGTGGACCGACGAGCAGGACGTGCTCGCGGTGATGGCGGAGCGGTGCGGGGTGAGCGACGACCCGGAGCATCGGTACGGGCAGGACACCATCGACCCCGAGCTGACGGTGGACGCCCTGGAGCGGGCGGCGGCGCGGCTGCGCAAGGCGGCGGACGGCGAGCAGCGGGTGCTGTTCGCGACCGGCCACCCCGGCGGGCTGCTCGATGTGCACCGCGCCACGGCCGCGGCCCTGCGCGCCGCCGGCTGCGAGATCGTCGTCATCCCGGAGGGACTGCAGACGGACGAGGGGTATGTCTTCCAGTTCGCGGACGTCGCGGTGCTCGAGCACGGCGCGACGCTGTGGCACACCCACTCGGGCGAGCCGATGCGCGCCATCCTCGGCGGGCTGGAGAGGGAGGGACGGCCGCTGCCCGATCTGGTCGTCGCCGACCACGGCTGGGCGGGCTGCGCCGGGCAACTCGGCATCGACTCCATCGGATACGCCGACTGCAACGACCCCGCGCTCTTCCTCGCCGAGGCCGAGGGCACCCTTCAGGTGACGATCCCGCTGGACGATCACGTCACCAGCCCCCGGCACTACGACCCGATGACCGCCTATCTCCTCTCCGAGGCGGGTCTTGCCTAGAGCCCCGCGATCGACCCGGGGGCGCGCTCGGCGCGGGCCAGCCCCCGGATGACGTTCACCGTCCCGTGGCGCCGGACCGCGAGCCGCGTCAGCAGGTCGACCACCGGCGCGGTCACCCGTTCCGGGAAGTCAGGGGTCGGCAGGTCCACGCTGCAGGCCAAGTCGTCGGCGTGGACGACCATTTCGAGCAGCCGGGTGAGCAGGAAGTCGTCCAGTTCGAGGGACCAGTCGCCCCAGGAGCCCATCCGGATCGGCCGCAGGGCGGGCACCTCGGGCAGCCCGTCTTTCAGCTGCCCGACCGCGTCCCGTACGCGCGCCACGAGCACCTCGTGCCCGTCCGCCGCCTTGGCCTCGCCGCCCTTGCGGATCCGCACGTTGACCGCGCCGTCGACACCGGCGTCCAGCCAGGTCACCCGGTTCAGGTAGTACTCCCGCAGGGACACCAGCGGCTCCGTGGGCTCCGGCTGCCCGAGCAGCTCCGGCAGGGCGAGTTCCTGCCAGGCGGTGTGCCCGGCGAGGCCTCCGACGGTGAAGTCGCGCAGCGCGCTGGGCTTGTCCCAGGCGGCGGCGACAGCGGGTTGTGCGAGCAGTTCGGCGACGGTCCCGGCGGCTTCCAGGAAGACCTCCCGGATCCGTCCCCCACGCCAGTTCCACGTCTCTTCCGTGACTGTCATGGAGTCATCCAATCCCGGCGCTCGGACCACATCAACCGGATTGGGTCCTTTGGCCGGGATCGCTGCGGACCGGCGGGGGCAGCCTCGCGGGTAACCGTCACCGAGGAACGCGGACCACGCCTTCCTGGATCACCGAAATGGCCAGCCGGCCGTCCTGGGTGTAGATGCGGGCCTGGCCCAGGCCCCGGCCGCCCGACGCGGACGGCGACTCCTGGTCGTACAGCAGCCATTCGTCGGCGCGGAAGGGGCGGTGGAACCACATCGCGTGGTCGAGGGAGGCTCCTACGACATCTCCGGTGACCCAGCCGCCGCGCCCGTGCGCGAGCAGGATGGAGTCGAGGAGCGTCATGTCGGAGACGTACGTGGCGAGGACGACGTGCAGCAGCGGATCGTCCGCGAGCTTGCCGTTGGTGCGGAACCACACCTGGGAGCGCGGCTCGCGGACCTCACCGACCGTGCCGTACGGGGGCGCGTCGACATAGCGCAGGTCGACGGACTCGCGGGCCTCCAGGAGGCGTTCCGCAATGGCCGGGTCGGCGAAGACGTCGGCGTACAGCGGCAGCAGTTCGGCGGCCGTGGGCAGCGTCTCCGGATCCGGCGCGGGCGGCATCGCGGCCTGGTGCTCCATGCCCTCCTCGTACGTCTGGAAGGACGCGGAGAGATGGAAGATCGGCTGCCCGTGCTGGACGGCGACGACCCGGCGGGTGGTGAAGGAGCGGCCGTCGCGGATGCGGTCCACCAAGTACACGATGGGCGCGCCGGGGTCTCCCGCACGCAGGAAGTACGCGTGCAGGGAGTGGGCGTGACGGTCCTCAGGGACCGTGCGCCCCGCGGCGACCAGTGCCTGCGCCGCCACCTGTCCGCCGAAGACTCGGGGGACGACGGCGGAGCGGGACTGGCCGCGGAAGATGTCCTGCTCGATCCGCTCGAGGTCGAGAAGATCGAGCAGGGACTCAAGTGCCTGACTCATACGTCAGTTGTATCGTGAACTTTTTTCGCGGACCTTACAGGCCCATGTCCTTGGCGATGATCGACTTCATGATCTCGCTGGTGCCGCCGTAGATGCGGTTGACGCGGTTGTCCGCGTACAGGCGGGCGATCGGGTACTCGTTCATGAAGCCGTAGCCGCCGTGCAGCTGGAGGCAGCGGTCGATGACGCGGTGCGCGACCTCGGTGCAGAACAGCTTGGCGCTCGCGGCCTCGGCCGGGGACAGCTCGCCGGCGTCGAGGGCCTCCAGGGCGCGGTCGGCCACGGCCTGCGCGGCGTCCACCTCGGCCTGGCAGGCGGCCAGCTCGAACTTTGTGTTCTGGAAGTGCGAGACCGGCTTGCCGAAGACGGTGCGCTCCTGCACGTACTCCTTGGCGAACCGGACGGCGGCGGCGGCCTGCGCGTAGGCGCCGAAGGCGATGCCCCAGCGCTCGGAGGGCAGGTTGCCGCCGAGGTAATAGAAGCCCTTGTTCTCCTCGCCGAGCAGGTCCTCGACCGGCACCTTCACGTCGACGAACGCCAGCTCGGCGGTGTCGGAGGTCTTCAGGCCGAGCTTGTCGAGCTTGCGGCCGACGGAGTAGCCCTCGGCCTTGGTGTCGACGGCGAAGAGGGATATGCCGAAGCGGCGGTCCTCGGCGGTCGGGGCGGAGGTGCGGGCGCAGACGATCACGCGGTCGGCGTGGACGCCACCGGTGATGAAGGTCTTGGCGCCGTTGAGGACGTAGTGCGTGCCGTCCTCGGAGAGCTTCGCGGTGGTCTTCATGCCCGCGAGGTCGGAGCCGGTGCCCGGCTCGGTCATCGCGAGGGCCCACATCTCCTCGCCGGAGACGAACTTCGGCAGGAACCGCTTCTTCTGCTCGTCGGTGGCGAGCGCCTTGATGTAGGGCAGACCGAGCAGCACGTGCACACCGGAGCCGCCGAAGGAGACACCCGCGCGGGCGGTCTCCTCGTACATCACGGCCTCGAACTTGTACGAGTCGATGCCGGCGCCGCCGAACTCCTCGTCCACGCGGATGCCGAAGACGCCCAGCTCGGCGAGCTTGTAGTAGAAGTCGCGCGGCGCCTGGCCGGCTGCGAACCACTCGTCGTAGACGGGCACGACCTCGGCCTCGATGAAGGCCCGGAGGGTCTTCCGGAACGCCTCGTGGTCCTCGTTGAACACAGTACGGCGCACCGCCGCCACCTCCACTGGGGTTTCTATCTAAGCGCTTGCTCAGACCTCAGGTTACCCGCCGGTCACGACGGTCGTCCAGAGCAACTACCCCATGACGCTCATCACGCCCCGGCGGCCTGGAAGGCACCCCGCGCCATCCGGTGCAGCAGTGCGGCGGTGCCCGCGCGCCCCGGCAGCGCGCCCGGGCGCCCCAGGTGCGGCGTGGAGTTCAGCAGTCCGAAGACCGAGTGCACGGCGGACCGGGCGGTGGGCTCGGTCAGCCCCGGATACACCTCGCGCACGACCTCCACCCACAGCTCGACGTACTGGCGCTGGAGCTGGCGTACGAGCTTGCGGTCGCTGTCCCGGAGGCGGTCGAGCTCACGGTCGTGCAGGGTGATCAGGGGGCGGTCGTCGAGCGCGAAGTCGATGTGCCCCTCGATGAGCGAGTCGAGGATCGCCTCCGCGTCGCCGTCGGCCTCCGCCACACGGCGCTTGCCCCCCGTGAGCAGCTGACCGCTGATCCCCACCAGCAGCTCGGCGAGCATCGCGTCCTTGCCGGCGAAGTGCCGGTACAAGCCCGGGCCGCTGATGCCGACGGCCGCTCCTATCTCGTCCACTCCGACGCCGTGGAAGCCGCGCTCGGCGAAGAGCCGGGCAGCCTCCTTGAGGATCTGCTCGCGGCGGGTGGGGGTGTCGGTTCTCGTGGCCATGAAAGTAATTCTAGACAGGGAGGTTAGCGCTCGTTAACCTGAAGGAAATGCGTTAACGCTCATTAACTGGTGGACCACTGGTGAGGGGACCGCGGGATGCACGAGGCACCGGAGCTGACGAGCGCGGCAGACCCCGCGTCGGAGGCCTGGCGGGCCAACGAGGCGGCGCACCGCGCGCTCGGCGAGGAGCTGCGCGGGAAGCTCGCCGCGGCGCGTCTGGGCGGCGGTGAGCGGGCCCGCGCCCGCCACACCGCGCGCGGGAAGCTGCTCCCGCGCGACCGCGTGGACACCCTTCTCGACCCCGGCTCGCCCTTCCTGGAGCTGGCTCCCCTGGCCGCCGACGGGATGTACGACGGACAGGCCCCGGCCGCGGGTGTCATCGCCGGGATCGGCAGGGTCAGCGGACGCGAGTGCGTGATCGTCGCCAATGACGCCACCGTCAAGGGCGGCACGTACTACCCGATGACGGTGAAGAAGCATCTGCGCGCCCAGGAGGTGGCGCTCGAAAACCGCCTCCCCTGTGTGTATCTCGTCGACTCCGGGGGCGCCTTCCTGCCCATGCAGGACGAGGTCTTCCCCGACCGCGAGCACTTCGGGCGGATCTTCTACAACCAGGCGCGGATGTCCGGGGCGGGGATTCCGCAGATCGCGGCCGTCCTCGGGTCGTGCACGGCGGGCGGCGCGTACGTCCCCGCGATGAGCGACGAGGCCGTGATCGTCCGGAACCAGGGCACGATCTTCCTAGGCGGCCCTCCCCTGGTGAAGGCCGCCACCGGCGAGGTCGTCACGGCGGAGGAGCTGGGCGGCGGCGAGGTCCACGCGCGCGTGTCGGGTGTCACCGATCACCTCGCCGAGGACGACGCGCACGCGCTGCGGATCGTACGGAACATCGCGGCCACGCTCCCCGCGCGCGGGCCCCTGCCCTGGTCCGTGGAGTCCTCCGTCGAGCCCAAGGTGGATCCGTACGGGATCTACGGCGCGGTGCCGGTCGACTCCCGCACCCCCTATGACGTACGCGAGGTCATCGCGCGCGTGGTCGACGGTTCGCGTTTCGCCGAGTTCAAGGCGGAGTTCGGGCAGACCCTGGTCACCGGCTTCGCCCGGATCCACGGCCACCCGGTCGGGATCGTCGCCAACAACGGCATCCTGTTCTCCGAATCGGCCCAGAAGGGCGCCCACTTCATCGAGCTGTGCGACCAGCGCGGCATCCCGCTGGTGTTCCTGCAGAACATCTCCGGGTTCATGGTGGGACGCCAGTACGAGGCCGGGGGCATCGCCAAGCACGGCGCCAAGATGGTGACGGCGGTCGCGTGCACACGCGTGCCGAAGCTGACGGTGGTGATCGGCGGCTCGTACGGCGCGGGCAACTACTCGATGTGCGGGCGGGCGTACTCGCCGCGCTTTTTGTGGATGTGGCCCGGCGCCAAGATCTCCGTGATGGGCGGCGAGCAGGCCGCGTCGGTCCTCGCGACCGTCAAGCGGGACCAGTTGGAGGCGCGCGGCGAGTCCTGGCCCGCCGAGGAGGAGGAGTCCTTCAAGGACCCGATCCGGCAGCAGTACGAGCGCCAGGGGAACGCCTATTACGCGACGGCCCGGCTCTGGGACGACGGGGTGATCGACCCGCTGGAGACCCGGCAGGTGCTGGGGCTGGCCCTGACCGCTTGTGCCAACGCGCCGCTGGGCGACCCCCAGTTCGGCGTCTTCCGGATGTGATGAGGGTGCCCGAGATGTTCGAGACAGTCCTTGTGGCCAATCGGGGCGAGATCGCCGTACGGGTCATCCGTACGCTGCGGTCCCTGGGCGTGCGCTCGGTCGCCGTCTTCTCCGACGCGGACGCGGATGCCCGGCATGTGCGCGAGGCGGACACGGCGGTACGGATCGGTCCGGCGCCGGCGGCCGAGAGCTATCTTTCGGTGGAGCGCCTGTTGGAGGCCGCTGCCCGGACCGGCGCCCAGGCCGTGCACCCCGGGTACGGCTTCCTCGCGGAGAACGCCGGCTTCGCGCGCGCCTGCGCCGACGCCGGGCTCGTCTTCGTCGGGCCGCCCGCGGACGCGATCTCCCTCATGGGCGACAAGATCCGCGCCAAGGAAACCGTGCAGGCGGCCGGGGTCCCGGTGGTGCCCGGCTCGTCCGGCAGCGGGCTCACGGACGCGGAGCTGGCCGGCTCCGCGCGCGAGATCGGTATGCCGGTGCTGCTCAAGCCGAGCGCCGGCGGTGGCGGCAAGGGCATGCGCCTGGTGCGGGACGCTTCGATGCTGGCCGACGAGATCGCCGCCGCCCGACGCGAGGCCCGCGCCTCCTTCGGCGACGACACCCTCCTCGTCGAGCGCTGGATCGACCGCCCCCGGCACATCGAGATCCAGGTCCTGGCGGACGGCCACGGCAATGTCGTACACCTGGGCGAGCGCGAGTGCTCCCTCCAGCGCCGCCACCAGAAGATCATCGAGGAGGCGCCGAGTGTGCTCCTCGACGAGCGGACCCGGGCCGCGATGGGTGAAGCGGCCGTCCAGGCGGCCCGGTCCTGCGGGTACCGGGGCGCCGGCACGGTGGAGTTCATCGTCCCCGGCGGCGACCCCTCGTCGTACTACTTCATGGAGATGAACACCCGCCTCCAGGTGGAGCACCCGGTGACCGAGCTGATCACCGGCCTCGACCTGGTGGAATGGCAGCTCCGGGTGGCCGCGGGCGAGCAACTCCCCTACGGCCAGGAAGACATCACGCTCACCGGGCACGCGGTGGAGGCGCGTATCTGCGCCGAGGACCCCGCCCGCGGGTTCCTCCCCTCCGGCGGCACGGTCCTGGCGCTGCACGAGCCCGACGGCCCCGGCGTCCGCACCGACTCCGGGCTGAGCGAGGGCACGGAGGTCGGCAGCCTCTACGACCCGATGCTCTCCAAGGTCATCGCGTACGGCCCCGACCGCCCGACCGCGCTGCGCAAGCTCCGGGCCGCCCTCGCCGGGACGGTCACACTGGGGGTGCAGACGAACGCGGGGTTCCTGCGGCGGCTGCTGGCCCATCCGGCGGTGGTGGCGGGGGAGTTGGACACGGGGCTGGTCGAGCGGGAGGCCGACTTCCTGGTCTCCACCGACGTACCGGAGGAGGTGTACGAGGCGGCGGCTGCGGTGCGCCTGGCGGGGCTCGCCCCGCGAACCGACGGCGACGGCTGGACCGACCCCTTCTCGGTGCCCACCGGATGGCGGCTGGGCGGCGAGCCGGCACCTCTCGGTTTCCCCCTGCGAGTGCCGGGACTCGAACCCGTCACTCACCACCCTCGGGGCACCCACACGGTCACCGAGGACAAGGTCTCCGTCACGCTCGACGGCGTGCGCCACACCTTCCACCGGGCCGGCGACTGGATCGGCCGCGACGGCGACGCCTGGCACGTGCGCGACCACGACCCCGTGGCCGCGTCCCTCACCGGGGCCGCGCACTCCGGGGCCGACTCGCTGACCGCGCCCATGCCCGGCACGGTGACCGTCGTGAAGGTCGCCGTGGGCGATGAAGTGGCCGTCGGACAGAGCCTGTTGGTGGTGGAGGCGATGAAGATGGAGCACGTCATCTCCGCGCCGCACGCCGGGACCGTCAGCGAGCTGGACGTCACCCCGGGCACGACGGTCGCCATGGACCAGGTGCTGGCCGTCATCGCGCCGCACGAGGAGGCGGAATGACCGTTCAGCAACTGCCCATGGCCGTGCCCGCCCAGGGTCTCCCCGCGCGGGTGCGGATCCACGAGGTCGGCGCGCGCGACGGACTGCAGAACGAGAAGGCGACCGTCCCGACGGAGGTCAAGGCGGAGTTCGTCCGGCGCCTCGCCGACGCGGGCCTGACCACCATCGAGGCCACCAGCTTCGTCCACCCGAAGTGGGTGCCCCAACTGGCGGACGCGGAGCAGCTCTTCCCGCTCCTGCGGGACATCCCGGGCGTCCACCTCCCCGTCCTCGTACCGAACGAGCGAGGACTCGACCGCGCCCTCGCCCTCGGCGCCCGGCGCATCGCCGTCTTCGCCAGCGCGACGGAGTCCTTCGCGAAGGCCAACCTCAACAGGAGCGTCGACGAGGCGCTCGCCATGTTCGAGCCGGTGGTGGCCCGAGCCAAAGCCGACAAGGTGCACGTCCGCGGCTACCTGTCCATGTGCTTCGGCGACCCCTGGGAGGGCGCCGTCCCCATCCACCAGGTCGTCCGCGTCTGCAAGTCCCTGAGGGACATGGGCTGCGACGAACTGAGCCTCGGCGACACGATCGGCGTGGCGACGCCGGGCCATGTCCTCGAACTCCTCGCCGCGCTGAACGAGGACGGCGTGCCGACGAACGCCCTCGGCGTGCACTTCCACGACACCTACGGCCAGGCGCTCGCCAACACCCTGGCCGCGCTCCAGCACGGAGTCACCACCGTCGACGCCTCCGCGGGCGGCCTCGGCGGCTGCCCTTACGCGAAGTCCGCGACCGGCAACCTCGCCACCGAAGATCTCGTATGGATGCTCCAGGGCCTCGGTATCGACACCGGGGTAGACCTCGGCCGCCTCACCGCCACCAGCGTGTGGATGGCCGGACAACTGGGCCGACCCAGCCCGTCCCGCACCGTCAAAGCACTCGGTAAAACGACACAGTCCCACCAGGAGTGATCCCCATGTCCCTGGACCACCGCCTCTCCCCCGAACTCGAAGAACTCCGCCGTACGGTCGAGGAGTTCGCGCACGATGTCGTGGCGCCGAAGATCGGCGACTTCTACGAGCGGCACGAGTTCCCGTACGAGATCGTGCGCGAGATGGGCCGCATGGGCCTGTTCGGGCTGCCGTTCCCCGAGGAGTACGGCGGCATGGGCGGCGACTATCTCGCCCTCGGCATCGCCCTTGAGGAGCTGGCCCGGGTCGACTCGTCCGTGGCCATCACCCTGGAGGCGGGCGTCTCCCTGGGCGCCATGCCGATCCACCTCTTCGGCACCGAGGCGCAGAAGGCCGAGTGGCTGCCCCGCCTGTGTTCCGGCGAGATCCTCGGCGCGTTCGGGCTGACCGAGCCGGACGGCGGCTCGGACGCGGGCGCGACCCGTACGACGGCGCGGCTCGACCCCGAGACGAACGAGTGGGTGATCAACGGCACGAAGTGCTTCATCACCAACTCGGGCACGGACATCACGGGGTTGGTGACGGTCACCGCGGTCACGGGTCGCACCCCGGAGGGCAAGCCCCTCATCTCCGCGATCATCGTCCCGTCCGGCACCCCCGGCTTCACGGTCGCCGCGCCCTACTCGAAGGTCGGCTGGAACGCCTCGGACACCCGTGAGCTGTCCTTCTCCGACGTACGCGTACCGGCGGCGAACCTGCTCGGCGAGAAGGGCCGCGGTTACGCGCAGTTCCTCCGCATCCTGGACGAGGGCCGTATCGCCATCGCCGCGCTGGCCACGGGTCTGGCGCAGGGCTGCGTGGACGAATCCGTCAAGTACGCCAAGGAGCGGCACGCGTTCGGGCGTCCGATCGGCGCGAACCAGGCGATCCAGTTCAAGATCGCGGACATGGAGATGAAGGCCCACACGGCCCGCCTCGCCTGGCGCGACGCCGCCTCCCGCCTGGTCTCCGGCGAACCCTTCAAGAAGGAGGCCGCCCTCGCCAAGCTGTACTCCTCCACCATCGCCGTCGACAACGCCCGCGACGCCACCCAGGTGCACGGCGGCTACGGCTTCATGAACGAGTACCCGGTGGCCCGTATGTGGCGCGACTCCAAGATCCTGGAGATCGGCGAGGGCACCAGCGAGGTTCAGCGGATGCTGATCGCACGGGAGTTGGGGCTCGTCGGCTGACCCGCCGTACCGGCGGCGGCACGGGCCGCCCACCGGCTCGGGCGAGCGGCGCCCGCCCCCTGGACAAGTACTGAGGTTAGGCTAACCTACCTTCGAACTTGTCCGGCGGGCGCTCCGCCCCGTGCCGAAAGCAGCCACACTCATGCCCAACACCCGTGCCACCCACCTCACCCGTCGCGGCATCCTCGCCGCGGGCGGCGCCCTCGGCCTCGGTGCCGTCCTCGCCGCCTGCGGTGACGACAACGACGCGAAAAGCGGTGGCTCGGGCTCGACGAAGGCCGCCGAGAAGTCCGGCCCCTGGACGTTCAAGGACGACCGCGGCACGACGGTGAAGCTGGACAAGGCTCCGGCGAACATCGTCGCCTTCACCGGTGTCGCCGCCGCGCTGTACGACTACGGCATCGAGGTCAAGGGCGTCTTCGGCCCCACGAAGACCAAGGACGGCAAGGCCGATGTCCAGGCCGGCGACATGGACATCAGCAAGGTGACGATCCTCGGCAACGAGTGGGGCCAGTTCAACATCGAGAAGTACGCGGGCCTCGCGCCCGACGTCCTGGTCTCGACGATGTTCGACGACGCGGGCACCCTCTGGTACGTCCCCGAGGAGTCCAAGGACAAGATCCTCAAGCTGGCCCCGAGCGTCGGCATCTCCGTGTACGACGTCCAGCTGCCGAAGCCTCTGGAGCGGATGCTCGCGCTCGCCGAGTCGCTCGGCGCCGATGTGAAGTCCGCGAAGATCACCGAGGCGAAGAAGAAGTTCGAGACGGCCGCCGAGCGCCTGCGCAAGGCCGCGAAGGCGCGTCCCGAGATCAAGGTCCTCGCCGGTTCCGCGAGCCAGGACATCTTCTACGTCTCCGGTTCGAACCTCTCCGTCGACCTGGAGTACTTCAGGGCGCTCGGCGTGAACCTCGTCGAGCCCTCCGCCAAGGCCCTCAAGGCCAGCGGCGGCTGGTTCGAGAACCTGAGCTGGGAGAACGTCGACAAGTACCCGGCGGACGTCATCGTCATGGACGACCGCTCCTCGACCATCCAGCCGGCCGACATCACCGAGGCCACCTGGAAGAAGCTGCCCGCCGTCAAGGCCGGCCAGGTCATCGCGCGCACTCCCGAGCCGATCCTGTCGTACGACAAGTGCACCCCGATCCTCGACAACCTCGCCGAAGCCATCGAGAACGCGAAGAAGGTCAGCTGACCCCCACCCCTTCCTGACACTCAGGAGCACTCACATGACGACGGCCGTAGCCGCCCCGTTCCGTTTCTTCTCCCTCCAGGTCGTACGGACGAGGCGGCTCGGCCCGTCTCTGGTCCGGGTGACCTTGGCGGGCCCCGATCTGCGCGCGTTCCACTCCGACGGGCGTGACCAGTCCCTGTCGCTCTTCCTTCCGCACCCGGGCCAGTCCGAGCCCGCCGTCCCGATCGAGCTGGGCGACGGGTGGTGGCAGGGCTGGCGCGAACTCCCGGACGACGTAAGGGCGGTGATGCGCTCGTACACCCTGCGCGCGCTGCGCCGGGGCCCCGACGAGATCGATATCGACTTCGCGCTGCACGGGGTCGGGCCGGGTGCCGCGACACCCGCGGGCCCCGCGTCCCGGTGGGCGTCCGGGGCGGGCGCAGGTGACCGGGTCGTGCTGCTCGGCCCGGCGATCGAGGACAACAGGGCGATCCGCTTCCGCCCGCCCGAGGACACCGACCTGGTGGTCATCTGGGGCGACGAGACGGCCGTACCCGCCGCCTCGGCCATCCTCGAATCGCTGCCGGCGGACACGCGCGTGCGGGCCTGGCTGGAGGTCCATCACGCCGGTGACATCCAGGACCTGGTGACCGAGGCCGACGCCGAGATCACCTGGCTCGTGCGGGACGCGTACGGCGTCGAGGGGTCCCCCATGGCCCTCGACGCCGTACGGGCCGCCCAACTCCCGCCCGCCGAGCGGCCGTACGCCTGGATCGCGGGGGAGTCGGGCTGTGTGAAGCAGCTGCGCCGCCATCTCGTGGGCGAGCGCGGGTTCGACCGCAAGCGGGTGACGTTCGTGGGCTATTGGCGGCGCGGGCTGAGCGAGGAGCAGTTGCGCGAACAGGAGTGACGGCGGTCACGGGTGGGGTGAGGTTTCGACAGATCTTTAGTTAGGTTAGGCTTACCTAAGTTGAAGGTCGCGACTTCACCTCTCCCCTGTCCTGCACGGACTGTCCCCTCGGAGGCACCCCACATGCGCTCGCACCTGCTCAACGACACGACCGCGGACCGGTACCGCCGCTCCGTGACCGAAGGCATCGAGCGGGTGGCGGCCAAACTCGCCACCACCGACCGTCCGTTCACCGGCGTCACGGTGGACGCCCTCGCTCCCCGCATCGAGCGGATCGACCTCGACAAGCCGCTGCACGACACCACGGCCGTCCTCGACGAGCTGGAGGAGGTCTACCTCCGGGACGCGGTCTACTTCCACCACCCCCGCTACCTCGCGCACCTCAACTGCCCGGTCGTCATCCCGGCCGTGCTCGGCGAAGCCGTCCTCTCGGCGGTCAACTCCTCCCTGGACACCTGGGACCAGTCGGCCGGCGGCACCCTCATCGAGCGCAGGCTCATCGACTGGACCAACGAACGCATCGGCCTCGGCCCGGCCGCCGATGGCGTGTTCACCTCCGGCGGCTCGCAGTCCAACCTCCAGGCGCTGCTGCTCGCCCGCGAGGAGGCCAAGCCGGGGCGGGCAGGGTGGGAACAGGGGGGCACTCTCGCCGAGCTGCGCGTCTTCGCCTCCGAGGTCAGCCATTTCAGCGTCAAGAAGTCGGCGAAACTCCTCGGTCTGAGCGCGGACGCCGTCATCTCGATCCCCGTCGACCACGACAAGCGCATGCAGACGGTCGCGCTCGCCCACGAGCTGGAACGCTGCGCGCGCGAGGGGCTCGTCCCCATGGCCGTCGTCGCCACCGCGGGCACCACCGACTTCGGCTCCATCGACCCGCTGCCCGAAATCGCCGAGCTGTGCGCCCAGTTCGGCGTGTGGATGCACGTGGACGCGGCGTACGGCTGCGGGCTGCTCGCCTCCCTGCGAAACCGGGACCGCCTCGACGGCATCGAGCGCGCCGACTCGGTCACCGTCGACTACCACAAGTCCTTCTTCCAGCCGGTGAGTTCCTCCGCCGTGCTGGTCCGGGACGCCGCCACCCTGCGCCACGCCACCTACCACGCCGAGTACCTGAACCCGCGCCGCATGGTGCAGGAGCGCATCCCCAACCAGGTCGACAAGTCCCTGCAGACCACCCGCCGCTTCGACGCGCTCAAGCTGTGGATGACGCTGCGCGTGATGGGCGCCGACGGCATCGGCGAGCTCTTCGACGAGGTCTGCGGCCTGGCCTCCGCCGGGTGGGAGCTGCTCACCGCCGACCCGCGCTACGACGTGGTCGTCCAGCCGTCCCTGTCCACCCTCGTCTTCCGTTACCTCCCGGCCGCCGTCACCGACCCGGCCGAGATCGACCGCGCCAACCTGTACGCCCGCAAGGCCCTGTTCGCCTCCGGTGACGCCGTCGTCGCGGGCACCAAGGTCGGCGGCCGTCACTACCTGAAGTTCACCCTGCTCAACCCCGAGACCACGGTGGACGACATCACCGCCGTACTCGACCTGATCGCCGGCCACGCCGAGCAGTACCTGGGAGAATCCCTTGACCGCGCTTCCTGACGCCACCCGCGTCCATGATTTCGTCGGGATCGGGCTCGGGCCCTTCAACCTCGGCCTCGCCTGCCTCACCGAGCCGATCGCCGAACTGGACGGCGTCTTCCTGGAGTCCAAGCCGACCTTCGAGTGGCACTCCGGGATGTTCCTGGAGGGCGCGCACCTCCAGACGCCGTTCATGTCGGACCTGGTCACCCTCGCCGACCCGACATCCCCCTACTCCTTCCTCAACTACCTGAAGGAATCGGGCCGCCTCTACGCGTTCTACATCCGCGAGAACTTCTATCCGCTGCGCGTCGAGTACGACGACTACTGCCGCTGGGCCGCGAACAAACTGACCAACGTCCGCTTCAGCACGACGGTGACCGAAGTGACGTACGAGGAGGGTGTGTACGTCGTCCGGACGGGGGCCGGCGAGTCGTTCCGCGCCCGCCACCTCGTCCTCGGCACGGGCACCCCGCCGTACATCCCGGAGGCCTGCGCGGGTCTCGGCGGCGACTTCCTCCACAACTCCCGCTATGTGCACCACAGGCAGGAGCTGCAGCGCAAGGAGTCGATCACCCTGGTCGGCAGCGGCCAGTCCGCCGCCGAGATCTACTACGACCTGCTGAGCGAGATCGACGTCCACGGCTACCAGCTGAACTGGGTGACCCGCTCCCCGCGCTTCTTCCCGCTCGAATACACCAAGCTCACCCTGGAGATGACCTCCCCGGAGTACATCGACTACTTCCACGCGCTGCCCGAGCCGACCCGCTACCGCCTCAGATCGGAGCAGAAGGGCCTGTTCAAGGGCATCGACGGCGACCTCATCAACGAGATCTTCGACCTGCTCTACCAGAAGAACCTCGCCGGCCCGGTCCCCACCAGACTCCTCACCAACTCCTCCCTGAACACGGCCCGTTACGACGACGGCGCGTACACCCTGGGCCTGCGCCAGCAGGAGCAGGGCAAGGACTACGAGCTGCGCTCCCAGGGCCTGATCCTCGCCACCGGCTACCAGTACGCCGAGCCCGAGTTCCTGAAGCCGGTCCGCGACCGTCTGCGCTACGACTCGCACGGCAACTTCGACGTGGCCCGCAACTACGCCATCGACACCACCGGACGCGGCGTCTTCCTGCAGAACGCGGGCGTCCACACCCACTCGATCACCTCGCCGGACCTCGGCATGGGCGCGTACCGCAACGCGTACATCATCCGCGAGCTGCTCGGCACCGAGTACTACCCGGTCGAAAAGACGATCGCCTTCCAGGAGTTCGCCGCATGAGCCCCCGCACCGACATGGGCACCTTCACCATCCGCCCGCTCGACCCCACCGAGGACGCCGAGCTGCTGCACGGCTGGGTGACGCATCCCAAGGCCGCCTTCTGGATGATGCAGGAGGCGAAACTGCACGACGTGGAGCGTGCGTACATGGCCATCGCGGCCAGCGACGACCACGACGCGTTCCTCGGGCTGCTGGACGGCGAGCCCGTCTTCCTGATGGAGCGCTACGACCCGGCGCACGTCGAGCTCGTCGGCCTGTACGAGCCCGAGCCCGGCGATGTCGGGATGCACTTCCTGGTCGCGCCGGCCGACATGCCCGTGCATGGCTTCACCCGGGCCGTGATCACTGCCGTGATGGAGCATCTGTTCGCCGACCCGGCGACCGCGCGCGTCGTCGTCGAACCCGACGTACGCAACACGGCCGTGCACGCGCTCAACGAGGCCGTCGGATTCGTGCCCGAGCGGGAGATCCAGAAGCCGGAGAAGAAGGCGCTGCTGAGCTTCTGCACACGGGAGCGGTTCGAGAAGGCGGTGGCCGCGTGACGCTCGCAGACGCCGTCACTCACCTCTCCCCCGAGCGCTGGGCCCGCGCCAACCGCCTCCTCGTCCGCAAGGCACTCGCCGAGTTCGCCCACGAGCGGCTGATCACCCCGCAGAGGCTCCCGGACGGCCGTTACGAGGTCCGTGGCGACGACGGCCTCACCCGTTATCGCTTCACCGCCACCCTCCGCTCGCTGGACCACTGGCAGGTGGACGCCGACTCGATCACCCGGCACCGCGACGGCGGTGAACTCCCCCTCGCCGCCCTGGACTTCTTCATCGAGCTGAAGAAGTCGCTCGGCCTGAGCGACGACGTTCTGCCGGTCTACCTGGAGGAGATCTCCTCCACCCTCTCGGGCACCTGCTTCAAGCTCGCCAAGCCGCAGATCCCCTCCGCCGAGCTCGCGAAGGCCTCCTTCCAGGAGATCGAGACCGGTATGACCGAGGGCCACCCCTGCTTCGTCGCCAACAACGGACGGCTCGGCTTCGGTGTGCACGAGTACCTCTCGTACGCGCCCGAGACGGCGAGCCCGGTCCGTCTGGTGTGGCTGGCCGCGCACCGCTCACGGGCCGCCTTCACGGCGGGTGTGGGCATCGAGTACGAGTCCTTCGTACGGGAGGAGCTGGGCGCGCAGAGCGTCGAGCGGTTCGCGAAGACCCTGAAGGACCAGAACCTCGACCCCGACGACTACCTCCTCATACCCGTCCACCCCTGGCAGTGGTGGAACAAGCTCTCCGTGACCTTCGCGGCCGAGGTCGCCCAGCGGCACCTCGTCTGCCTCGGCGAGGGCGACGACGAGTATCTGGCCCAGCAGTCGATCCGGACGTTCTTCAACACGAGCGCGCCCGAGAAGCACTATGTGAAGACGGCGCTGAGCGTCCTCAACATGGGCTTCATGCGCGGCCTGTCGGCCGCCTACATGGAGGCGACCCCGGCGATCAACGACTGGCTCGCCCAGCTCGTGGAGAACGACCCGGTGCTCAAGTCCACCGGCCTGTCGGTCATCCGTGAGCGCGCGGCCGTCGGCTACCGCCATCTGGAGTACGAGGCCGCCACCGACCGCTACTCCCCGTACCGCAAGATGCTCGCCGCCCTGTGGCGCGAGAGCCCGGTGCCCTCGCTCCAGAAGGGCGAGACCCTGGCGACCATGGCCTCCCTCGTGCATGTCGACCACGAGGGCGCCTCGTTCGCGGGCGCGCTGATCGAACGGTCGGGGCTGACGCCGGTGGAGTGGCTGCGCGGCTACCTCCGCGCCTACCTCACTCCCCTCCTGCACAGCTTCTACGCCTACGACCTCGTCTACATGCCGCACGGCGAGAACGTCATCCTGGTCCTCGCGGACGGCGCCGTGCGGCGCGCGATCTACAAGGACATCGCCGAGGAGATCGCGGTCATGGACCCGCAGGCGGTGCTGCCGCCCGCCGTCGAGCGGATCAGGGTGGAAGTGCCCGAGGAGAAGAAGCTGTTGTCCATCTTCACGGACGTCTTCGACTGCTTCTTCCGCTTCCTCGCGGCGAACCTCGCCACCGAGGGCATCCTCGACGAGGACGACTTCTGGCGGACGGTCGCCGAGTCCGTACGCGAGTACCAGGACGCGACACCCGAGCTCGCCGAGAAATTCCGGCAGTACGACCTGTTCGCGCCCGAGTTCGCACTGTCCTGCCTCAACCGTCTGCAGCTGCGGGACAACGGGCAGATGGTGGACCTGACGGACCCGTCCGGCGCGCTGCAGCTCGTCGGCGTTCTGAAGAACCCGCTCGCGGGGCTCTGAGACCGGGCGGGGCCCAGGAGACGGTCCTCCTGAGCCCTGCCTCCTCACCTACACCCAGGGAACCTGGGGCGACTTGTAATAGCCGATCCCCAGCGCGTCCCAGCGCGGGCCCTGTGCCGCGAGGCGCACCTTGTAGGCGTCCCAGTCGTGCGTCGAGGCCGGCGACCAGCCGAGTTCGGCGACCCCGGGCAGCCGCGGGAAGGTCATGTAGTCGATGTCCGCGTCGCTGACGATCGTCTCGGTCCACAGCGGTGCCTCGACACCCCGGATGGCCGAACTCGGCGCGTCGGGGAGGTAGTTGCCGGGGTCCCAGTCGTACGCCCGCTTCACCTCGACCAGGCCCGCCCAGTCCTGCCCGAGCGGGGTGTCGGCGGTGTACTTCATGTCGAGGTAGATCCGGTCGGCGGGCGACAGCACGAGCCCCGTCCCGTTCCGGGCGGCCTTCGCGACCTGTGCCTTCTCCTCGGCGCTGGTGTCGTCGAGCCCCCAGTACTGGGCGATCGCGCCCTTCGCCGGGGTGGCCCCGGTCAGCTGGTGCCAGCCGATCACCGTCTTGCCGTACTGGGCGACGAGGGGCTGCACCTTGTCCATGAAGGTCACATAGTCGGCGTGACTGGTGGAGTGGGCCTCGTCCCCGCCGATGTGGAGGTACCGGCCCGGGGTGATCGCGGCCAGCTCACGGATCACGTCGTCCACGAAGTCGTACGTCACGGACTTGCCCACGCACAGCGAGCTGAAGCCGACGTCGGTGCCGGTGTAGAGGGGCGGCGCGACGCCGTCGCAGTTCAGCTGGGCGTACGAGGCGAGCGCGGCGTTGGTGTGGCCCGGCATGTCGATCTCGGGCACGACCTCGAGATAGCGCGAGGCGGCGTACCGGACGATCTCCTGGTAGTCCGCCTTGGTGTAGAAGCCGCCCTGTCCGCCGCCGACCTGCGTGGAGCCGCCGTAGCCGGCCAGGCGGGGCCAGGAGTCGATCGCGATCCGCCAGCCCTGGTCGTCACTGAGGTGCAGATGCAGCTTGTTGACCTTGTAGAGCGCCAACTCGTCGACGTAACGCTTTACTTGGGCGATGGTGAAGAAGTGCCGGGAGACGTCGAGCATGGCGCCCCGGTAGCCGTAGCGCGGGGTGTCCTTGATCGTGCCGCCCGCGATCAGCCAGGGTCCGGGCTGTACGGAGTCCTTCTCGGCAGCGGGGGGCAGCAGCTGGCGCAGGGTCTGGACGCCGTGGAAGAGCCCGGCGGGCTCGGCGGCCGTGATGGTGACGCCCGAGCTTCCGCTGTCGATGCGGTAGCCCTCGGCGCCCAAGTGGGTCGCAGCCAGGTGGAGTTGGATGCCGCCGCTGCCGTGCGAGGTGACCGGCAGCCGGTAGCCGGTGGAGGGCCGCAGGATGTCCGCGAGGTACTCGCCGACGCGGCGGGCCTCGCGCGAGTCGTCGACGCGGATGCGGGTGTCCCCGGTGACGCGGTACGGGGATCCGCTCGCGTGGGCCGAGGCGGGGGCAGGAACCACCTGGCCGAGCGGCGTCGCGGTGTGGCCGGCGGCGGAGGGTGCCGCGCCGGCGACGGATATTCCGGCAGCGGCCACAAGCAGCAGCGTACCGAGAAGGCGGGGCGTTCTGTGCTGTCTCACATGCGCTCCCTTCGGATGGGTATAGACCACTCTCCCGCAGACCCGGTGAAACAATCCCCCTCATGGCGGAAATCATCCAGAGGGACGGCACCTGGAGCTTCGACGGCGACGCACTGCGGCTGACACCGGGACGCGACAAGAACGTCAGCCCGCTGCTCAAGGCCTTGGGTGAAATGACCGTCCCGCTGGGCGCGTTGGCCGGCGTCTCCTTCGAGCAGGGCAAGAAGACGGGGCGGCTCAGGCTGCGGCTGCGCGACGGCGCCGACCCGCTGCTCCAGGCGACCGGCGGCAAACTCGGGGAACCCAACGACCCCTATCAGCTCACCGTCGAGTCCGACCGCTACGGAGTCGCCGAGTACTTCGTGGACGAGGTCCGCGACGCCCTGCTGCTCGACCAGGTGTCGACGCGGCCGGTCGATGGCTATCTCCTCGCCGGCCCCTCCGTGCCGCTGTCCGTCTCCGCCGGTGACGGCACGGCGAGCTTCGACGGCGAACACGTACGCCTGGAGTGGAACTGGAAGACGGAGGACGCGAAGTCCGCCGCCGGCCCCCGCTCGCTCGCCCTGGCCGACATCACGGCCGTCGAGTGGCATCCCGCGGTGGGCCTGGAGAACGGCTGCCTGCGCTTCACCGTGCGCGGCGCGGAGACCAAGGCGCCGCCGAAGTACGACCCCCACTCGGTGGAGCTGTGGGGCTTCAAGAAGGACCCGCTGATGGCGCTGGTCGCGGCGGCCGTGCAGGCGCGGCTGCCGCACCCGGCGGCGCCCGTGGAGACGAAGCCGCTGTCCCCGGCGCCCCCCGAGCCGCCCGCCGAGGACGGCCACGACGCGCTGCTGCGCCGACTGCGCGAGCTCGGCGAGCTGCGCAAGGAGGGCGTCCTGACGGACGAGGAGTTCACACTGGCCAAGCAGGCGGTCCTCAAGCGCATGTGAGGACCGCCCGCCGGCCACCGGTCGTACGCCCCGCCTTCCGGGCGTACGCGGGACCTACTTGGCCCGGCGCGCCACCGTGAAGTGGTCGACTTCCGCACCGGTTTCGGCGATACCGCGCACCTTCAGGGTGGTCAGATGACCCTTCGGCGCCGGGGTGACGTCCACGCGCAGGAACGAGTAGTTGAGGTAACGGACCCGGGACCAGGTGACCGTCTCGTTCTGCTTGCCGTCCTTCTGGTTGATGAAGGAGGCGACGGACTCGACCTCGTTCTCGTGGCCTTCGTACGACTCCGGGGCGGTGAACGCGTACAGGCTGCGGCCGGCCGCACCCGCCGTGACGTACACGACGCCGTCGGTCTCCGGGTACGCCGTCCCGCCGATCGGGAGCTTCTTGGTGACCGCGCCCGCCTTGATCACGTCCGTGCGCTCGTACTGGTGGTTGTGGCCGTTGATCACCAGGTCGACCGTGTACTTCTCGAACAGCGGCACCCACTCCTGGCGCACGCCCCCCTCCGAGGCGTGCGCGGTGGAGGTGCAGTACGCGCAGTGGTGGAAGAAGACGACGACGAAGTCGACGTCCTTCGAGGCGCGGTACTTCTTGAGCTGCGCCTCCAGCCACTTGGTCTGCGTTCCGCCCGAGATGCCCAGGTTCGCCGGAATCTCGAAGGAGATGTCGTTGGCGTCCAGCGAGATGATCGCCGTGTTGCCGTAGACGAAGGAGTAGACGCCGGGCAGGTTCGCCTTGTCGGGGCCGTTGTCCGGCAGCGTCCAGCGGGCCTCCTCGCCGCCGTAGCCGTTGGGCGAATACCACGCTTCCATGTCGTGGTTGCCGTACGCCGGCATCCACGGCACCGACTTGGCGACCGTCTCGGTCTGGGCGAGGAACTGGTCCCAGATGCGCGAGTCGAAGCCGGTGTCCTCCTTTTTGCCCGCGCCGGCCGGGTCCGCGTACGCGATGTCACCGGCGTGCAGGTGGAAGGCCGGGTTCTGGCCGAGCAGCAGGGCGTCGTTGGCGAGGCCGTGATAGCCGACGCCCTCGTCGCCGAAGGCCGTGAAGGTGAACGGCTTGGCGCTCGCGGGCGCGGTGGTGAAGGTGCCGAGGGCGCCGAGCAGGTGCGGGGCGGCCGGGTCGAAGCCGGCGTGGCCGACACCGTAGTAGTACGTCTTGCCGGGGCGCAGGTGGGTGAGCTTGGCGTGCAGGTAGTACTGCGTGTGGTCGGCGCTCGCGCCGACGCCGGCCGGAGTGTAGAGGGTGCGCACCTCGGCCTCGATCTTGCGGGAGAGGTCCCAGGGGTGGGCGCCGACGCGTATGTACGGCTTCTTCACCGCGGTCGGGACCTGCCAGGAGACCGTGACCTCCGTGCGCGGGTCGTTGCCGAAGGCGAGGTGGCGGCCGAAGGGGGCGACGAGCGCGCCGGCGACCGTCTCGGTGGATGCGGCGGTGGCCTGTGCGGGGATCGCGGCCTGTGCAGGGATCGCGGCCTGTGCGGTGGCGCCCGGCAGGAAGGTTCCGCCTGCGACGGCGCCGAGGGTCACGGCGCCGCCTCTGATCATGTTGCGCCGGGAGAACTTGGCGCGGAGATACTCGTGCTGCTCGGCCATGCTCATGCGCTCGGCGAGCTTCTCCGGTACGCCCATGCGTGGAGTGTCCATGGCCTCAGAAGTTGCTCCCGGCAATCGACGCGGCGCAAGACACAGGATGGACAGCTTGCAAACAGCGGGCCATAAGACTTTCAACAGTCGGTTGCCCGAAATCGGGCAGGATTCTTGCGAACCGGCTCCCCGTAATCCAGGATCTACCGAGTGCACGACGAACTTGTTGATCACCTGACGCGATCCACGCCCCTGAACCGTGGCGAGGCACTGCGGGTGATCCAGGACGTGCTCGCCTACTTCGACGAGACGACCGAGGAGTACGTCCGTCGCCGCCACCGCGAACTCCAGGGCCAGGGCCTGGTGAACGCGACGATCTTCGAACGGATCGAGGCGGACCTGAAGTACCGCGCGGTGGCACCGCCGGAGCTCACGCTCAGGCAGCTCCGCCGCATCGTCTACGGCTGAGGAATACCTATATATGTGCGGAATCGTCGGATACATCGGCAAGCGTGACGTGGCTCCGCTGCTGCTCGAGGGCCTGCAGCGGCTGGAATACCGCGGCTACGACTCGGCGGGCATCGTCGTCACGACGCCCAAGTCGGCCGGCCTGAAGATGGTCAAGGCCAAGGGCCGGGTCCGCGACCTGGAGGCCAAGGTCCCCGCGCGCTTCAAGGGCACCACCGGCATCGCCCACACCCGCTGGGCCACCCACGGCGCCCCCTCCGACGTGAACGCCCACCCGCACCTGTCGGCCGACCACAAGGTCGCGGTCGTCCACAACGGCATCATCGACAACGCCTCCGAGCTGCGCAAGAAGCTCGAGGCCGACGGCGTCGAGTTCCTCTCCGAGACCGACACCGAGGTCCTCACCCACCTCATCGCCCGCTCGCAGCAGGAGAAGCTCGAGGACAAGGTCCGCGACGCGCTCCGTCTGATCGAGGGCACGTACGGCATCGCCGTGATGCACGCCGACTTCACCGACCGCATCGTGGTGGCCCGCAACGGCTCCCCCGTCGTACTCGGCATCGGCGAGAAGGAGATGTTCGTCGCCTCCGACGTCGCCGCCCTGGTCACCCACACCCGGCAGATAGTCACCCTCGACGACGGCGAGATGGCCACCCTCAAGGCCGACGACTTCCGTACGTACACCACCGAGGGCACCCGTACGACGGCCGAGCCGACCACCGTGGAGTGGGAGGCCGAGTCGTACGACATGGGCGGCCACGACACGTACATGCACAAGGAGATCCACGAGCAGGCCGACGCCGTGGACCGCGTGCTGCGCGGCCGCATCGACGACCGGTTCTCGACGGTGCACCTCGGTGGCCTGAACCTGGACGCCCGCGAGGCGCGTGCCGTGCGCCGTGTGAAGATCCTCGGCTGCGGCACCTCCTACCACGCGGGCATGATCGGCGCCCAGATGATCGAGGAGCTGGCCCGCATCCCCGCGGACGCCGAGCCGGCCTCCGAGTTCCGCTACCGCAACGCGGTCGTCGACCCCGACACGCTCTACGTCGCGGTCTCCCAGTCCGGTGAGACGTACGACGTACTCGCGGCCGTCCAGGAGCTGAAGCGCAAGGGCGCGCGGGTGCTGGGCATCGTCAACGTGGTCGGCTCGGCGATCGCCCGCGAGGCGGACGGCGGCATGTACGTCCACGCGGGCCCCGAGGTCTGCGTGGTGTCCACCAAGTGCTTCACCAACACCACCGTCGCCTTCGCGCTGCTCGCCCTGCACCTCGGCCGCACCCGCGACCTGTCCGTCCGGGACGGCAAGCGGATCATCGAGGGCCTGCGCAAGCTGCCCGCGCAGATCTCCGAGATCCTCGAGCAGGAGGACGAGATCAAGAAGCTGGCCGAGCAGTACGCCGAGGCCCGCTCGATGCTCTTCATCGGCCGCGTCCGGGGCTACCCGGTGGCCCGTGAGGCCTCCCTGAAGCTCAAGGAGATCTCGTACATCCACGCCGAGGCCTACCCGGCCTCGGAGCTCAAGCACGGCCCGCTCGCGCTCATCGAGCCCGCCCTGCCGACGGTCGCGATCGTCCCCGACGACGACCTGCTGGAGAAGAACCGCGCGGCACTCGAGGAGATCAAGGCCCGCAGCGGCAAGATCCTCGCGGTCGCGCACCAGGAGCAGGAGAAGGCCGACCAGACGATCGTCGTCCCGAAGAACGAGGACGAGCTGGACCCGATCCTGATGGGCATCCCGCTCCAACTCCTCGCCTACCACGCGGCGTTGGTGCTGGGCCGGGACATCGACAAGCCGCGGAACCTGGCGAAGTCGGTGACGGTGGAGTAGGCAGCACCCCGTCAGGGGCGCGGGGCCGTGACATCAGGCGGCTCCGCAGCGCGGGCGCGAGCAACCCCCACCAGCCGCCCCGAAAAACAGCGATGAACGGGTCCCTGTGCGTGCCACCAGCGCACAGGGACCCGTTCTTTCAGGAGCCGGGGCCGCCCATTACCCCGGCCCGCGCCCGCTTCAGCCGGTGGCCGTCACCCCCCGGCCGGCGGCGCGCCCGGGCAGTGCGGTGGGCCAGTTGGCGAGCGCCGCCGTGGCCCCGTACCAGGCCAGCAGGCCACCGACCGCGGCGAACCAGCCCGCGACCTTCGCCAGACCCGTGCTGTCGCCGAACTGCCCGATGGCGAGCAGCAGAAGGGCCACGAAGAGCAGTCCGTACGTGCCCCGCACGAGCGTCGGCGCCCCGGTGGACCCGACGGTCAGGCTGAGCGCGACGAGCGCGAACAGGAGCAGGAAGAGACCAGCCGCATTGGCGGCGACCTGCGCGTCGGCCGTGACGCCCCAGGTGAACCAGAGCGCGCCGAGCGCGGAGAAGGCCGTACCGGTGAAGGCGTCATGGTCGCGGAAGGCGAACAGACCGGCAACGAAGAGCGCGATGCCACCGACATAGGTGGCGAGGGAGACGGAGTCGGCTGCCGTGACGCCGTCGATCACTTGGGTGTGACCGAGGCCGAAGGCCAGCAGGGTGAGTCCGAGCGCGAGTTGGCCGAGGGTCGAGGTGGTGCTTCCCGCGGAGACGTCATTGTCCACGGCGGGCTCCCTTCATGCATGTGCAGTTGTGCTGCGTGGTACCGGCCGTGCGGTTGGTCCGGCGACCGGTATGTACCCTTCACAAGGGCACAAACCACCTCTACGCGCGAGTAGATTTATGCCGGTACACGCCTGGGCCAAAGGGAGTTGACGACCCATCGGGAATGCCGCCGCGCTCATCCCACCTGGGACGAGGGCGAGTTACGGAACGACGATCACGGGGCGCTGGGCGCGCTTGGCCAGGCGGCCCGCGACCGAACCGAAGATGCGTCCCACGATGCCATGGGTGCAGCCCACGACGATCGCGTCCGCCTCGTACTCCCGCCCCACCTCTTCGAGTTCATGGCAGATGTCTCCGCCGCGCTCGACGAGGATCCAGGGCACCTCGGCCAGATACTCGGCGCAGGCCAGCTCCAGCCCGAGCACTTCGGTGCGATGGTCCGGCACGTCCACGAAGACCGGTGGCTCGCAGCCCGCCCACACCGTGGTGGGCAGCCGGTTGGCGACATGCACGATGATCAGGCCCGAGCCGGAGCGGTGGGCCATGCCGATCGCGTAGGCGAGGGCGCGCTCGCTGGACGTCGAACCGTCGAAACCGACGACGACGCCGTGCTTGAAGGCGGGGTCGCAGGACTGGCGCGGTTCTTCCGCCGCCAGGGGCTCGGCCGCCGTGGGATCGGCGAGCGGGCGCTTGCGGTCCGCGTGATCGAAGAATTCGTGACCGGCCATGGATATCTCGGCGTTTGGATCCTCGTGGTGGGGACGACAACGTGCGGCAGAGCGTGCCCGGGCTGTCCGGGAATCATCTTCCCAGCCCCTTACCCCCAAGGGTACGGCGGCACGCCTCCTCTGCCCAGATCCCGCGCGCCTTACGCGGCGTTCCCCGGAGCATGCATGAGAGGCGCCCGTAACGCAATGGTTGCTGCCCAGTACAGGCGGTTTGCACAGGGTTCACCCGGCGACGGGGCAGACAGTGCCGTACGGCAGTGACCGGCCGGTCGAACACGCGTTGAACGGGTGAGCCACCGCCATGGGAGCACTGGAGTACTAGGGAGCAGACCGTGTCCGGACCCGAGACCGCGTCCCACCCCTCCTCGGGAGCGCACGCCGCACCGCCGCCCCCGTCGGACACGGCGAGCGATGTGGTGCGCTGGGCGGCCTTCAGCTGCGTGCTGGTCCCCGTGGTCCTCGTCTGGTACGGCACCTCGCTCGCCGGCGCGGCCGGCACGGCACTGGGCCTGGCGGCCGTGACCGGGGTCTGCCGGGTGCTGCTGCGGCAGTCCGAGCGGGGCGCGGCGCGACTGCACGCCGCGGAGCGGGCCCCGCAGCACCGGGGACGGCACAGCAGGAGCGGCGCCGGAGCTCATCGAGACGGCAGGAGCGGCGCCGGGGCTCACAGAGACGGCAGAAGCGGCTCCGGAGCTCACCGAGACGGCAGAAGCAGTGTCGGGGCTCACCGAGACGGCAGAAGCAGTGTCGGGGCTCACAGGGGCGGTCGGCGCGGCGGGGGAAACAAGCCGGTCGACTGACCGGTTTGCGCGCACGCCTCCGCCTCTTTTCAGCCAACTTCTGGTTATGGCGCATCCCTTGCTCGAACGACCCCCCAACCCCCGTTCGACCTGCACTGAAAGGGCCACAGGGGGCGCGCACACCCTACGTGGATTGGCCACGGCCACGAGGCGCACTTCCCTGCGCGGCCCACGAGTGCAACGCTTCGTGATCGAATGCTTCACGCCAAGTTGCCATGTCGACATTCTGCGGAGTAGCGAACTGGTCACCTTGGCGCCACGGGACACAGTAGATTCGATCTTGTCTTACGGCGGGGGACTCGTGCAGGACCGAGGGGAAACGTGCAGGAGCGACACAACCGAGGAGCCGCGACCACCGAGGGGGGCTTAGGGCGTGTGTCGAAAGTGGATCTTGAGGTGGGATGATCTTGCGTTGTGGCACGTGGAGATCTGACGGATGCGCAGTGGGCCCGCCTGGAGCCG